>CAKZYI010000528.1 GCA_937884735.1 uncultured Pleurocapsa sp. | reverse complement strand
ACTGATTGGGAGTCCCAACTAAACTTTGATAGCCATTTTCCCCAACAGCATTAAACCAAAGATTACTATCAAAACCGATACCTGTAGCGGTGGTAGCGGTAAAGTCTCCTGGTACATTTAGCTGGGCATTCTACCCAAATATAATCCCTGCTGGATTCATCAACAAGAGATTGGAATTGCCCCCCGTCACCTGCAATAAACCGTTAATGACAGAAGGATCTCCCCCATTAATTCGACCTAAAATATTACGAATATCTGGATTGGACATAAAGTTAGCAATTTGCTCGGAAGAAAGTCCAAATTGCTCGAAACTATGGAAAAGGTTTTTGCCATCCCCAGAAAGACTTCCTCCTTCAATATCGATCCGATTACCATCAGTGTTCACTACCGTTCCTGTACCGTCATTATTGGGGGTAATTGAATCGGCTAAAACAGAACTTTCTCCTGCTACCACAATTGATAAAGCTAATAGCAATGGCTGATAAAATTTGGCAGCTATTAACAAAGAGTTACAAGATTTTTTAAGTTCAATGAAGCGGTTAGTAGGAGATAGCATTCTTGGTAACAAATACCTAATTTGATGGTGTTCTTAATCGCAAGTCAAAAATAGAGATTGACTGTGAATAATTTTACTACTCGCTGATATTATTACTGTAGCTTTCAATAATATTTTCAGATTGTTTTAATCTTGTGAAAGTAGTTAATCGAATACCATCATATTTAGCTACAAGATTTAGCCAGATTAAAGCCCGTTTTGAGCCAATCGCTGATATAAATATTTACAATTAGATCTAATTTTTGTCTGAATGAAACAAGTACTCAAGCTTCAAACATCTCAATACTTATTAGCGTATGCTGCAACATTAGGCTTAATAACTTATAGTAATTGCCAACTAAAAGTTGAAGCAGCGGAGAAAATATCAACAGCAAAAAAAAGAACTATTGTCAATACCAATAGCGCAAAGATAAGTCAAACAGGTATATATACTAAATCTACTAATCTAGTATTATCTCAGGTCAATCAAGAACCAACTCCTCCACCCCAACCTTTACTCCCTGAAACTACTTCTCCCACCTTGGATCGCGATCGCCTGGAGTTAAGCCCAGAAGATGAGATGGCTATCGAAATCAAGACAGTTCGGGTACAGGGAGATACAATTCTGACTCAAGCAGAAGTAGATGGGATTATAAAACCCCTAGAAGGTAAGACAATAACTTTAGCAGAATTAAGACTGGCGATCGACGATCTGACCCAAATATATTTAGAACGGGGCTATATTACTTCTAGAGCAGTACTCGAAGAAGAATCTTTAGATGATGGCAATATTCAAATTAGAATTATTGAAGGAACTGTAAAAGAAATTAAGGTAGAAGGAACACAGCGTTTAGAAAGATACGTGCGCAATCGCGTAAACTTAGGTATAGACAAGCCCTTAAACACGGCAAAGTTGGAAGATCAGCTCCGTCTGTTGCGCCTCGATCCCCTGTTTGAAAACATAGAAGCTAGTATTAGCGCGGGAGATACCCCCGAAGTTGGAACGAGCGTAGTAGAAGTTCGAGTAGTGGAAAGCGATCGCTTTAATGCCAGAGTTAGCATTGATAATTATTCTCCCCCTAGTGTAGGTTCAGAACGTTTGGGGCTACAGGCAGAATATCGCAGCCTCATTCGGGGAGGCGATAAAATTGCAGTTGGTTTTTATCCCAGACTCCAAGCTTTGACTGATACTTTTGACTTCACCATCGATTACCAAATTCCCGTTAATGCTAGGAATGGTACTGTAACCACAGGAATTAATATTAACCGCAACGAAGTTATCGAACCGATTGGAGAGGATACGGAAGATCTCGAGATTGAAGGAGAAAGTGAAAGATTCAATCTCGGTTTTCGTCAGCCAATCATTCGTAACCCCAGACAGGAATTAGCTCTATCTTTGGGGTTTGACTATCAAGACGGACAAACCTTTTTGACTCAGGAAGGATTTCCGTTCGGGGAAGGCGCAGATGAAGATGGAGAAACAACCACTACCGTCATTAGATTTGGTCAAGAATATATTAAAAGACAGGTTTCGGGGGCTTGGGCATTTCGTTCCCAGCTAAACTTTGGGGTTAATGCCTTTGGTGCAACAGAAAATGAAAATCCTATTCCTGATGGTCAATTTTTTAGTTGGCTGGGACAAGCCCAACGGGTGCAAGTCCTCAATCCCAATAACTTTTTAGTTATGCAAGCCGACATCCAATTAACCCCCGATGCTTTATTGCCCTCCCAGCAATTTGTGATTGGTGGTGGTCAATCAGTGCGAGGCTATCGTCAAAATGTCCGCTCTGGAGACAATGGATTAATCTTATCCATAGAAGATCGCTGGACTATATTTAAAAATAAAGCAGGAAAACCAGTTTTTACCTTTACTCCCTTTGCCAATTTGGGTACGGTTTGGAATCAGGGAGATAATCCCAACGAACTACCAGACCAAACTTTTATCGCAGCTTTAGGTATAGGCTTTATCTGGCAACCCATCAATGGTTTAAATATCAAGCTAAATTATGCTCCTCCTTTAGTAAGTTTGGATGATAAGGGTGATGATGTTCAAGATGACGGCTTGCACTTTAGCGTGGACTATGGGTTTTCTTTTTAAGGTCAATTAATTCCATAAGTTTAGGACTTACGCAAGAATCATTTTGAGGGAAGGATTTTCAAGTTGTTGAATTAA
>CAKZYI010000527.1 GCA_937884735.1 uncultured Pleurocapsa sp. | reverse complement strand
CTTTATGCCCTAAAGGATTCCCTCTGGTTACGAAGCGGTATCCTTGTATCTTGAAATTAGGGTATCAAGCCAAACCTTGATACTTTAGAGAAAGTAGTAGACCGAGGTATCCTTGGTTAATCAAAACCGCCCTAAAGCTGGGTCGCTACAATTTCTCTCTCCTCAAGTGAACTCAAACAATCGCCAGGGTAGAAAAACCTAACCCGTATCTTTGCAAGGAAGAGTCAGATGAGCGAGAGCTAAAACAACTATCAACATTGTTGTTATGGAGGAAAGACAGAACTCATGAGTGAAAGTGAAAAACAGTGGGTGGGAATCGATGTTTGTCAGAAATATCTTGATGTCTATATTCGTCTATCAGGAAAACTATTTCAAGTCACAAATAATAAAGTAGGAATTAGTAAGCTAGTTCAAACTCTCAAAAAAATTCAACCCGAATTAATTGTCATCGAAGCGACAGGAGGGATGGAAATTGATGTAACAGTCGAATTAACCACAGCAGAATTAGCAGTAGCAGTAATCAACCCTCGCCAAGCCAGAGATTTTGCTAAGGCAACAGGGCAGTTGGCTAAAACCGATGCGATCGATGCTAAGGTACTGGCGCATTTTGCCGATGCGATCCGCCCCGAAGTCAGAGCAATAAGTGATGAGTCTTCTCGTCAACTGGAGGATTTAGTAGCTCGTCGTCGTCAAATCAGCGACATGATTACTGCCGAGAAAAATCGTCGTCGGGGTAAAACTAATTCGGTTAAAACTAGTATTGATGAGCATGTTGAATGGCTCGAAGAACAGCTTAAAGAAATTGAATCAAAAATAAAATCAGCGATCGCAGTCAACCCAGATTGGCAGCAGAAGATGGATTTATTAACCAGCGTGCCTGGAATTGGTGAGATAGTAGCTGTCACTTTAATTTCATCCTTGCCAGAATTAGGCAAAATCTCACACAAATCAATTTCTTACTTAGTTGGTGTCGCACCTCTCAATCGAGATAGCGGCAAGTTTAGGGGGAAGCGCAAAATTTGGGGTGGGCGAACTAAAGTTCGTTGCCTGTTGTACATGGCTGCCCTGGTAGCAGTCAGATTTAATCCTATAATCAAAACTTTTTACGAGCGTTTAATCAGTAAAGGTAAACTGAAAAAAGTAGCTCTAACTGCCTCTCTGCACAAGCTGTTGATTATTCTAAATGCCATGATGAAACAAAATTCATCCTGGAAACCTCAAGCTGAAAGTTAGCTCACCAATGCCATTTTGAGCCGATTTGACATCACGCTAGATTTTGTAGTGATGAGAGCTGTTCTTGCTGGCTTTTTATTTAGCGATCGCACTTAAAGACCAATTAAACTTGACATTCAAGACAATCGCTTTAGGGCGTTCCTCATTCCTCAAAAAGTGGTATTCTGAAATTTATATAAAATTCTTCTAAGTCAAACTGTAGAAAGCTTAAAGCTTGTTTGACAGTTATTTATTAGTCAAAAATTTTAGAATTTAAAATTATGCCATCATCCAAATTTAATCCAGAGGAACAATATGAGGAAGAAACTCTGACGATTGTTGATGAAAGTGGGCGATCGCTACCATGTTATATCGAACAGTCTCTAGAAATTGATAACATGACCTATCTGTTGCTAGTCCCCGCAGATATTCCTGTAGTTGTGATGAGCATTAATAACGATAGCGATGACGAACTCGAAGCAGCAATGCTAGAGGATGATGAAGCGATCGCAGAAATTTTTGATAATGCCAAAGCGGTTTTAGCAGAACAAAATCTTTTACTACAACACACTGCATATACTTTAACCGCTGTTGGAGAACTTCCTCCCATTGAAGAAGATCAGATCTTGACTCTTGATGCTGATGGAATTGATGACGACGTAGAAGAAGAATTACAGTCTTTGGCTCAGTTTTATCACGCAGACCAAAAATACGGCATTTACACTCCCCTCACTCCCTTACTATTTTTTGCTCGATACGACGCACAAAACCGTTTAGAGTTAGTTTCTCCCGACCAAGAAAATTTGATGCCTATCTTGGAAGAATTACTGTCTGAAGATTAAATTAACTTTACTAATAAATTTTCTAAATACAAAGTTGCGGAGATGAAAAATTTAATAAATTAACTTCGTAAAGACTTTCGATCCAAACTTTAGCACCACAAAAAGGATTATTGGGACGATAAACAATACGACATCCTCCTGGTATTTCTACCTCATGGGCATATTGGTTACTATTGCCCATCTTGACTGTAATGACGGGATCTTGCAGACCATTTTTGTGATTAGCTCTAATCTTCTGGGTGTTGACATGAATAATTCTTTTAGCAGGCTTTCTAGGGTTGCACCACCGAGGAGCAGGGCCTCTTTTACCTTTAGCAATAATTGGTCTACCGTTAAATAGTGGAATGAGCCACGCTCTTCCAGTTTTGTATGCGCCTTCAACTCGATTAGAAATAAGTAGAAATCTAAGTCTAGAACTAGAAATATTTAAAATCCTTGCGGCTTCTGTAGTACCTACTATCATTTATATCCAACGTTATCGCAACAGTTTTTATCATAAAATAAAACGACAGGGAAAAATAAAGCGATCGCCTTTTTGTTTAATTAAATTTGATGATTAGAATAATTTATGAGCGTCAACCTCTAGCCTAACCATCGAAACATGAGTCAAGCCTTGAGAGTCTAAAGGGTATTTGGCTAAATACAAGTCCACAAACTGAGTGATAAAGTTCTCTCGCTCATTTTCAGGTACGCATTTAGTAAAAGGCATCCAAGTTGTACGTATCCAGCCAGCGAACCCTTCTTTACCCTTATGAGTCATATCTTTAGGGACTAATTCTAAACGCTCAATTGCAAAATTATATTTTTCTAGCCATGTTGTGTAATCTTGCAATCCACAAAAGAAATAAGGATGATAGAAATCATTAAAGTAGGCATTCCAAGGTTTTGAAGCTGTTAATTCGGCAAAAACTTCTAGAATCTCAGCAGCATTTCCTTGTCCACCACAGGAAATAATTAATCTTCCCCCTTCTTGTAAAGCTAAATTTGCACCTTTTAAAAATGCTTGATGATTGTCAACCCAATGGAGAACAGCATTAGAAAAAATAAGATCGAATTGTTTTTCAAAATTAAGCTTGCGAGCATCGATACAATTAAAAGAAAGATTAGGATATTGGCTTGCGGGATATTTTCGAGCAGCATAGGCAATCATTTCAGGAGAGCTATCAACGCCCAATACTTTGCTTGATGGTAAATTAGCGGAAAAATCAGCCGTAATTTTTCCATCTCCAGAACCCACATCTAAAATAGAACGATGCCTTGATAGATCGATGTTTTTGCGCAGTTCTTGCGCCCACTTTAATTGAGCATCTGAATTTTTAGCGTAGTCTTCTGGATTCCACATATTTTTGATAAATCACCATACATTATAAAAACAAAGATATTGATTTACGTTTAACTAGATTGATACATTTTAGATGTATTTAATCTCAAAGAAGACAATTTTAAAGCGATCGAGGTAGAATCGAACCCGATCGCTAATAAATATTGATAACTGATATATGACCACTCAAAAAAAATCTGGAAATATTAAAACCGCTAAAAGAAAAACTAAAACAAGCCCCGCAACGAAGGTAATTTCTGCAACGGTAGGAGTATTATTTCTTTTGACATGGGCGGGTTGGAAAGGTCTAACTGCACCAGTAGAAGGGAAGGGAAAAACAGCAGATGAGGAAAAGCAAGTCCAGTTTACAGTCAAGTCTGGTATTGGAGGCAATCAAATAGGAGCAGAATTAGCTCGTGCGGGTTTAATAAGATCTAACAACGGTTGGAAGATCTGGACAAAGTTGAAGCAGGTGACAGATTCTAGAGGTGGTTATAAAGCAGGTACATATCTTTTGTCTCCAGAAGAATCTTTATCTGATATCGCAGCTAAAATTTGGGATGGTCAAATCATGCAGACCAACTTTACTATTCCTGAAGGTTGGTCGACTAGGCAAATGGCAGAATATTTTGAAGCTCAGGGCTACTTTAGTGCGGCAGAATTTGAAGCAGCAGTTACTGAAATTCCTTACGATAAATATCCTTGGTTACCCCAAGATTTGCCCATACTAGAAGGTTTTTTATATCCAGATACCTACAAAATTACTAGCGATCGCACTAGTAATCCTCACGCAATAATCGCTACGATGCTCGATCATTTTGAGGAAACGGCTTTGCCCGTCTATGAAGCAAAAAAACCAGACATGAGTCTAAAAGACTGGGTGACTTTAGCTAGTATCGTTGAAAAAGAAGCTGTAGTCGTGGAAGAAAGGCGTGTAATCGCGTGTGTATTCACCTCAAGGCTAGAGCAAGGAATAAGAATAGGCTCAGCTCACACCGTAGAATATGGCTTGGGTATTAGACAAACTGCTGACCAACCATTAACCTATGCCCAAGTTGAAACCCCATCGCCCTATAATACTTATATGAATCCTGGTTTGACTCCTACTCCCATTGCTTCCCCTGGGATAGAAAGTCTTAAAGCGACTCTAAATCCAGAAAGCACTGACTATTTATATTTCGTAGCTCGTTATGATGGAACTCATATTTTTAGTCAAACCTTGAGAGAGCATGAAGCAGCCACCAGAGAAATTCGCCGTCAACGAAATCAGTAAATAATTAGCAGCTATTAATTAATTTTTTATCCCTCACTCCTTATCCTTTTAAAATGGATTTATTGCGATCGCTTCCTATTGGGTCATATTTAGAACAGCCTGTGACTTGGTTGCACAGAATAGATCCACGAGTTAAGTTAATTTGGTTAATGACTTTTTTAATTGCTCCTTTATTGAGCAATCCTTTTTGGCGTATTGCCTTAGCCGCCTCTCTAATTTTGCTAACTATTGCTGCGGGAATTCCATTTAGGGTATGGCGCAAACAAATGGGATGGCTGCTTTTGTTGTGCTTCTTTATGTTTCTCTTTGCTAGCATTTCTCCAGACAGTTTGGCAGTCAAGCATAGTCCGAGAATGCCGTCATTTTGTCCTGATGAAGCCTTAGTAGAGACAGCAGATACTAAATCAACAAAAACAACAGATAAATGCTCCACGGTTTTACCCAATGCATCAGACTACCAGTATGTCTTATTCGATCGACCTAAATTTATCCTGTTGCCCCGCCTAACAATTACCCGTCGTTCTTTAGATGTTGCAATTAGAATTTCTACTCTAATTTTCACTCTAATCTACAGCACGAGCTTATATCTATTAACCACTGCTCCTGAAGAAATTACAGAAGGTTTAGACGATTTGATGAGTCCTCTGCGCCGTCTCAATCTGCCAGTTTCTGAAATTGTTCTGACATTAACTCTTTCTCTCCGTTTTATCCCTCTCGTCCTAGAAGAAGTACAGAATTTGGTTCGTTCCATACGTACTAGAGCCATAAACTGGAAGAAACTTGGTTTACGCCGTAGCGCACAACTATGGCTGATAGTTGCCGAAAAGCTATTGGAAAACCTGCTACTTAGAGCAGAACAAATTGCGGTGGCAATGGATGTCAGAGGTTTTACAACCCCTAACGAACATCGGATTCAATGGCATCAGCTAAAATTGCGATCGCGTGATTGGCTTGCTTTAGGTGTTTTAATTCCTTTTTGGTGCGCTCGTTGGTTAATTGGTGGAGCTTTTTAACTATGAATGGAGCAACCAAACCATGGTTCTGGCGGTCTCTTCCATTAGAAGATCGCACTGCTTCGGAAGTTTTTGCTGCTTTATTTTTAGAAGAAGATATTGCCACCCTCCTCGAAAGCCCTAGTATAGCCGACTCAGAATATCCCCAATTGTCTTGCTATTCTATTTGTGCGGGTTCTCCACGGAAAGTTAATAACAAGGCTAAATTATGGACTCCTAGTACAGGTGAGATTTTGCCTTTTCTGCGGTCTTTATTACAACAACAAACAGTAGACGATCCAAAGGTCGCTCATTTACCTTTTACTGGTGGTTGGTTAGGCTGGCTTGGTTACGATCTTGCTTGGGAAATTGAATCCCTGCCCCATCAAAATCAGGATACCCTACATTTTCCCGTAGCCTATTGGTACGAACCAGAATGTTTTGCTGTCCTCGATCATTTCCAACAAATCCTGTGGCTAGCTGCTTCTAATTGGACGCAATTAGACGACCTACAAGCAAAAATTATCCTCCAGTCCTCCACTAATCCCCCCATAAAACCTAGTGGATTCTCCCAACCGTGTCCGCCTGTTTCAAAAAAGCCTTTATCCCAGTCCTCTCATTCTCTAGTACTCGATTACCCAATAACTTTCCTAACTGACCAAGAACAGTATCAAAATGCCGTTGAGCGAGCCAAAGAATATATCGAAGCTGGGGATATTTTTCAGACTAATCTATCCCTGCGTTTTCAAACTCAAACAAACAGAGCTAGCTGGTCAATTTATCGTCAGCTACAGCAAATAAATCCCTCCCCTTTTGCTAGCTACTGGCGATCGCCTTGGGGAGATGTGATTAGTTGTTCTCCTGAAAGATTAGTTAAGCTCCAAGAAAACCAAGCTGAGACTAGACCCATTGCAGGAACTAGAAAAAGAGGTAAAGATCGAACAAGCGATCTCCTCCTCGCTCAAGAATTATTATCTAACACCAAAGAAAGAGCCGAACATATTATGCTTGTCGATTTAGAACGCAATGATTTGGGTAGGGTTTGTCAATGGGGTTCAGTAGAAGTCAACGAATTACTAGCGATCGAGCGTTATAGTCATGTGATGCACTTGGTAAGCAATGTTAAGGGAATCTTACAATCTGATTGCGATACTATAGATTTAATTCGGGGTGTATTTCCTGGAGGTACAATCACAGGATGCCCTAAAGTTCGATGCATGGAGATTATCGAAGAACTTGAACCAGTGCGTCGGAGTTTATTCTACGGCTCTTGTGGCTATCTTGACTGTCGGGGAAATCTAGACTTAAATATTCTCATTCGCACCTTATTGTATGTTCCATCAAAAGACCCTGAGTTAGCTCAAGTATACGGACAAGTTGGAGCGGGTATTGTTGCCGACAGCGATCCTCAACGAGAATGGTATGAATCATTAAACAAGGCCGAAGCACAAATAGCAGCTTTGCAGCTAACAACGGTTAATTAATTAAAGGCAGTTCTTGGGAAACCTAAAAACATCAGCATATTTTTCAATAATTATCTCCAACGTAGTTTATTTTTTAAGTATTAGTGTCCCATTCAATAATGTAATTTCTATGACAAATTCATCTCCTCAAGATCCCCAAAATCCCATACCAGAACGCAGAAAAAGAGCTGCTGCGGGAGTTACCTTCGACGAAATGATCGCAATCATAGTCGCTTTTTCCACCATTGGAGCGATTTTATTTTGGTCTTTGGGTGGTAGAAAAGGCGGAATTGCCAGTAACTTTGGTTTGGGTGGGCAAAATACACTGTCTGGAACAAATGTTGGTCTTGGTCTTAGTGGCATCAATGGCGACTCTGATATGAGCTTTGGTAATTTGGAATCAGACCGCGATAGTTTTAGAAGAAAAGAAGGGCAATTTTCCGCTCGATCTTCTATTGATTCGACTGCTGATTCTAGAAAGTTCGGTGTTGCCTCACGAATTAAGCCCGAATCTTATCAACTCGATTCAGAAAGTAGATTAGCTGCACTAGGAGTTGGCGCAGCAGCTTTACCTAGGTCGAACAATCGAGTTAATACCACTTCAGATTTTAACTCAGGTGGTATAGTCACGGAAAATGATGATCAGGTTACTGCCCCTGAAGATGTAACAGCTCCCGATCAAACAGATTCAACTGCTACCGCCCCTGAAAATATTGAAATGCCTGATGATGTCGCACCTAGCTATTGGGCTTATCCATTTGTGAAGCAGATGAGCGACCAAGCACTAGTAGCTGACTTTACAGAAGATCAGGACTTTGAACCAGATAAATTAATTACCAGAGCTAGTATGGCCACATTGATTAGCCAAGCTTTTGATAACAAACCCAAAAATGAAGCGATTAAAAAATTTGAGGATGTAAGCAATCAAAATGCGATCGCTGCTGATATAGATCAAGCAGTACGCATGGGATTTATGCAAGGCTATTCCGATGATGAATTTCGTCCTTTAGAAAATATTCCTCGCTATCAGGTTTTAGTGACTTTAGCGACAGGATTGGGTTTGACACCATCACAAGATGCGTCACAAATTTTGCAAAAATTTGGCGATGGAGCAAATATGCCAGACTGGGCAAAACAGCAGGTTGCAGCAGCAGTTGAATCAGGATTGGTTGTCAATCGTCCCAATGTTGCTAGTGATTCTCTTAGTCCTAATGAATCTGCAACCCGCGCCGAAGTCGCAGCCATGATCCACCAGGCTTTAGTCAAAACTGGAAAACTTGAGCCTCTAGAGTCTGAGTACATTCTCAAACCTTAGTAGTTTACTTTTTCAGCTATATCGAATAGTTATAGTGCAATCGAGGTAAGAATTTTTGCCAATTTGTTACTAGAACCTCATAGACTTAATCTATGGGGTTTTATTTTATTTTATTTTTTATTATTTAATTGCTTATGTCTGATCCTCCTATTCAATGGTACACAGGTCATATTGCCAAGGCGGAAAAACAACTAAAGCAACAGCTAGGAAAAGTAGATGTTGTCTTAGAAATACTTGATGCTCGAATTCCTCTTGCTTCTCACCACCCTCAAATAGATAGTTGGATTGGAGAAAAGCCCAGAATTATAGTGCTAAACCGCATGGATATGATTCCTGAATCTACCAAGCAAGATTGGCTCAAATGGTTTAATTCACAACAGCAACAGCTTTACTTTACCAATGCCAAACAAGGAAAGGGAATCAAAGCCATAAAAATTGCTGCTCAAAAAACAGGATTGGCTATGAATCAGCGTAGACGCGATCGCGGAATGCGTCCTCGCCCTGTACGGGCAGTAGTAATTGGTTTTCCTAACGTAGGCAAGTCGGCTTTAATTAATCGTTTGGTAGGCAAGAAGGTTGTGGTCAGCGAACGTCGTGCGGGAGTAACTCGCCAACTGCGTTGGGTCAAAATTTCTAAAGAAATTGAATTGTTAGATGCTCCTGGTATTATTCCTTGGCGGCTAGAAAATCAACAGGATGCTATAAAATTAGCTATTTGTGAGGATATTGGACAGGCTTCTTATGATAATCAGATTGTGGCAGCGGCAGAAGTAGATTTACTTTTGAAATTGGGTCATGAAAAAATATTGCAATCTCGCTTGAATGTAGATCCAACAGGAATGACAGGGGAAGCTTTGATCCAAGAAGCAAGCGATCGCTTTTATAAAGGCGACAAAGAAAGGGTTGCCCGACAAATACTGTATGATTTTCGTACAGGTAATATGGGACAGATTCCTTTGGAGTTACCACCTATTTAAGTAATAAGTAATAAGTAATAAGTAATAAGTGAAATATTTGTGTTTGTTGTTTCTATTGTTAATTGTTTGGTTAGGTTTTCCCCCCGTTGCTAATGCGGATATGTGCCGAGATCGCTTTGGTCAACGAGTTTGTATTCTCAAGCTAAAGCGGAGTGCAAAAAACTATTGGGAATATCGAGCCACAGTTAGTTTAGACGGCAAAAAACAAAGGGATAAAGAAATTTATAATTGTCGCGATCGCACTTTAACTCGCAAGGGGAAATATCCCATTCCTTTTAAAGCTAATAGTCCTGGTGAATTGGTGTGTAAAACCTTTGAGAAAAGAAAAAATTTTTATCAGCCTTCGCGATGGTAATCATCCCGAACGATTAATCGAATCTATAGATTGATCTTTTCCCCTTAACCTTTACCCTTTTCCCAGTCTTAACAGGTTGATTTGTTTCTTAAGAGATATTTATTAATCGATCAACATCACTTTAACTTTACTGCCTGCTGTAATTAACTTCTCGCCAACAGGCACGATCGCCAGTCCATTGGTTTGGGCTAAATTAATTAAGTTACCCGAACTATGACTACCTCCAGCCAAAGCAAATTCATAGTTATCATTAACTAAATGTAATTGTCCCCAAAGATAGGTTTCTCGTCTTCCCGCAGCCTTTAAATCATAACTAGTAGTTGCAGTAACAAAACGGGGTTGATAGTTGTTTAATCCCGATAATCTTCTAAGTGCGGGTTGAACGAAACGCCAGCAGCTAACCAAAGCCGAAACAGGATTTCCTGGGATGCCAAAGTATAAGCAATTATTGTCATCAAAAGTAGCAACAGTCAAAGGTTTGCCTGGTTTGACAGCTACGCTGCAAATATGCAGTGTTCCACTCAACTCTGCCAAAATGCGATCAACATAATCGTAGTCTCCAACAGATACTCCACCTGTAGATAAAACAATATCTGCTGATTCGATCGCCTTTAAGATATATTCTTTTAATACTTTGGGGCGATCGGGTACAATACCGAACTTTATTGGTATTCCTCCATTTTGAGCCACAAAACTAGCCAAAGCATATTGATTGGAATCTACTATTTGTCCTGGCTGCAATGGTTGTTCTGGGGTAACTAGTTCATCTCCTGTAGACAGTATTGCCACGCGAGGGCGACGATACACAGACAATTGGGTACATTGAGCAGTAGCTAACACAGCAATTTCAGGCGCGCCAATTTGAACTCCCCCTTGGAGTATTGGTGTTCCTGCTTGATAAAAAGCCCCTTGGTGACGAACAAATTCTTCTAGTTTTGGTGCAGCAAGAATTGTAACCGTATCACCTTCTCTAATGGTATTTTCCTGAATGACAATTGTGTCTGTTCCCTCTGGAAGCATAGCCCCTGTGAAGATACGGGCAGCCTGTTTTGATTGAATACTCTCTTTAGGGCGATCGCCTGCTGCAATTTCTGTGATAACTTCTAAATTAATCGGACTATCTTCACTACAGTCTTTTACATCTGCATAACGTACTGCATAACCGTCCATGGCAGAATTGTCCCAATGAGGAAAATCTAATTTGCCGATAACATCTGTAGCTAATATTCTTCCTAGTGCGTTTTCTAAATCTACCGTTTCAATATCTTTAACTGAATCTAAAACTCTAACCAAATCGAGAATAATTCCTTCGGCTTCATTAACACTCAACATAAAATAATTGGTAATTACATAAAATCTATTTGCAAAATAGACAGGTCGTCTTCAAACTGAAAATTGGGATGCCAAGTTCTAATATATTGCAGCAGTCGTTGTAAATCTCTTTCTGGTGTTTGCTGATATTTTTTGAGTAGAGTAATCAATCTTTCCAGCCCCCAAGGAGAGTCTGGCTGTTGCTCAACTTCATATAAGCCATCACTAAACACATACAAACTAGAATTAGTATCAATTTGACAATAATCATTTACATACTTGATATCTGGAAACATTCCCACGGGTACTCCTGGGGTTTTAAGACGTTTTTCTAAGGATCTATTGCTTGAGGTTAATAAAACTGCTGGAGGATGCCCTGCACTAGAATAAATTAGGCTACGGTCTTCCTTGTCGTATACCCCATACCAAATTGTAAAATATTTATCATTGCGATCGCTCATTTGAAATGCTTGATTTAATCCTCGTAACACAGTGTTAGGCTGATAATAATTTACATTACTCAAACCGCGCGATCGCAGTAAATTTACTACTGCTAATGAAGGTAAAGAAGCCCTCAAACCATGTCCTGAGACATCTAATAAATAAAATACTAGATGGCGATCGTCTAACCAAAAATAATCAAAACTATCTCCTCCCAACTGTCGCGACGGAATAAAACAAACATCAATATTTAGAGATGGATGTGCTAGAGGTTCTGGCAAAATAGTACTTACATACTCTGCTGCTTCTGCTAGTTCTGTTTCTAATAGTTGCTTCTGATTTTGGAGATCTTTGCTTAACTGATGGAGTCGCAAGCCAGCACGAACTCTAGCGGTTAATTCATTCATTTCGATGGGCTTGCATAGAAAATCATCAGCACCTGCATCCAAGCCTTTAATACGATCTTCTACTGAATCTAAAGAAGTCAAAAGAATAAAAAAGGTAGTAGAAAGTTCCGAAATAGATTTAATTTGGGCGCAAACTTCTAAGCCATTTTTACGAGGCATGATCCAGTCACAGATTATCAAGGCTGGACGAATGGTTTTGGCTTTGATTATCCCCTCCTCACCGTCGCTAGCTAGGGTAATATCATAACCCTTCATCTTTAGGGTTCTTTCTAAAAGCAGTTGAGTTGTAAAATCATCGTCAATAATCAGAATTTTAGCCATATTACATTAATATTTGATTTGTCTGATGACCGAAGATTATGGCGATCGCCAAATATAAAAGTATTCCAGCAGCCTACGATAATACCATTTGTGGAATAGATTACTTGAGACTAATGAAGAAACATAACGACATTAGTCAAAAGGATACTCTTAAACCATACTTTTATTATTAAAAACTTTAGTGACATCATAGTATCCATAGTCAAGCTTTTAAAACATAGTTTAGGGCTTCCTCTCTCAAAAGAGCTCTTCCGTTTAATTGATGATAAGTCCTGACGAACTATCAAAAAGTTAATTAAGTCAGTATCATAAAACATATACTGTAGCAACATTTTGGCTGGTGATGTTTCCAGAAGCGACAAACAAATTGAAAGTCCCACAAATAATTAATATTGAAATTCCTGGCGACTTACTAGAGTTAGATCGACTATTACTTAAATTTAATCAAATCTATCAAGATTTTATTCCCTGCCGAGATTGGTTGCAGTGTAGACTGGCTCTAGCAGAAGGATTTACTAATGCCGTTAGGCATGCTCACAAAAATATTCCCAAAGAAATCCCGATTGAGATCGAAGTACTGCTCAAACGGAATTCAATGGAAATTAGAATTTGGGATTATGGTTCGGCTTTCGATCTAAAAGGTTTTATATTTGAAACTTCTAAAAAGCACAATAAATGGCTAACTAGCGGGCGAGGCATACCTCTTCTTAATAAGATTGCCGACCGCTTAGATTATCAACGTACAGAGCAACAAAAAAATAGCTTAAAAATTATCAAAAAATTCAGTAATTATTAAGAGTAATAATAAACCGAACTTAATAATTATTGCTCTTTTTTAAAAGCATCTTCAATAACCACAGTTTCTTTGTAGGATTTTTGCTGAGAAGAAGCGGCTTTATACCCAGTTCTATCTTTTTCACAATATCTTAGAAATTGACTACTATCAGTAGTATAAGTAACGTAATTGTATGAGATTTTAATGCCAGTTCCAATACGAATTACATCTCCTGCACTTAGTCGATGAAGAGATTTTTTCTTGCCATTAATCATAATGCCATTGCGGCTTCTCTTCCTTTTGCCTTTTCCATCAATAATCCAGTAAGAATAATCTGCCTTTTCTCCATCTTCTGTATATCTCATCCAAGCAACAGTCGCATGGTGACGAGATGCTAGGGGATCGTTAATGACTAGGTCATTGTGAGGATGACGACCTATAGAAAAAACATGGGAATTGAGAGAAACTGCCCGTCTCGATTCTGGGGATTCCACAATTAATACGTGCCTCCCCTTTGCCATATCGGCTTGATTCAACTTGACTAAAGTTAGTTTAGATTTAGTGTCAACCATGTGATTGTGGCTTTGATATCTATTTTATGGATATTCGAGCAAGGCAATAATAAAAATTGTTTAAATAATTGAAGTATTTCTATAATTAGAAAATTTTAAAATACTATTGTATTTCGTAATTAATTAGTTATCTTATCTGTTTATATCCCATATTTTGGTTTTTGCCCAAGTTATTTTAATTTTAAAAAGCAACAAGATTTTCTATTTACTATAGTTTAAAGTGAACTTTATTTATCTACTTAATGTCATCAGTAAAACTATGGAATTGTTTGTTTACTAGGTGATTTTACTGAGAAAGTAATGGTTCACAGCGCACCTGAAAACCTGCTTCCTGTAGCGTTTTTAATGCTTTATTTTCATCCTGAACCCAAAACTTCTGCCCAAAACGAATAAATTGCCTTTCTTCTCCTTTACCAATCGCTGCAATCACTGGTATTTTGAACTTGTTAGCTTCAGGAGATTGCTGAGAAAGAATTCTTTTTAAGTAATTACTTTTTGCTGGATCTAATGCTTGTTCGGGAGTAATTTCTAGCATGATCATTTTAACTTGCTCGACTACTTCTGCATCGTCAATAATTAGCTGATATTTATCATTTCGCTTTTGCGCTTTACCCCAAATGATTAGTTGCTTACCTTCTTCTAACAAAGGCTCTAGATCTCCATAGGTGCTAGGAAAAATTGTTCCTTCTGCTTCTCCTGTAATATCTTCCATCTGGACAAAGGCCATGGGATCGCCTTTTTTAGTAATAATCTTCCTGACAGAATTTAACATCACTACTGCGCTTATCTTTTGTCTGGCTTTTTGCTCCGACAAAGCACTCAAACTAATAGGAGATAAAATTTGGGCGGCTTGGTTAATGGCTTTGAGGGGATGATCGCTAATATAAAAACCAATATATTCTTTTTCTAAACGCAGCTTTTCTTGAAGCGGGTAGTCCTCCACTGGAGAAGTACTGGGTGCTTGCTCAAATACATCCTCACTTTCTTTTTCTGCACCTGCGCTATTCATCATGTCAAAAATATTCAGTTGACCGCTAGCCTTTTCTTTACTTCGTTGTTGCGCCCAAGAAGTCAAAACATCAATATCATTGATTAGCTGTCTGCGATTAAGCTGTACTGAATCAAAAGCACCACAATATATTAGGGTTTCCAATGCGCGGCGGTTGACAGTACGTAGTTCAACTCGTTCACAAAAATCAGCTAGGGATTTAAACGCACCATCGGCGTTTCTCGCATTGAGAATATTTTAGAACGCACCCTGCCATAATATCTTA
>CAKZYI010000526.1 GCA_937884735.1 uncultured Pleurocapsa sp. | reverse complement strand
GTTCATCTAGACTTGATGGCTAGTTAACGTTACTAGTGAGTAACATCAGTTTATAGAATTTTCTTTGATAGAAGCGATGCCTTTTTTCACCTGTGATCGCAGTTAACTGAGAAATTGAACGACAATATCGTTCGAAATTTCGATAAAAATCATCCATATCACAGAATTAGCTAACTATTTCACCATAATCATGGCCGCGATCGAGAAAAAATGTACCAGAAACTTTAATGGCATCACCTTGAGGTTGCAACCATAAGGTGTCTATGCCTGTATTCCCCTCTAAAGGTCCTTTTTGCTCTAGCCAGTGCAAGACTAGTACTTCTCCTCCTAAAGGATGCTTGCCGTGAGTAAGATATTGCAATGTTCCTGATTCATTACCATCGGGAGTTATATATCTTCCACCATCCTCATTTAACAAAATTGTTACTGCCTGCCAATCTTCTTGAGCAACTCGAAAACGAGCAGTAATTTCTTTAGTTTGTACCCATTCTCGTACAGCCATCGTGCACATTCTCCTTTTAAAACTTTGATTTAATCGGTGTACTAGATAAAAATTTTCTACAAAAGTATCTTTCCTAAAAGCGATCGGGAAAGATACTAAATTCGAGAGCAAATAAATTATTCAGCACAAGTTAACTCAGCCTCTAACGGTTCAGTTACCTCATTTTGGACAACGTAAGGGGTCAATTGTGAGTGAATATCTAAATAATTAATCAAATAAGCTTCAATTCTTTCTACCATCACCTCATAGTCTTCACTTGTTTGCTGATTGACTGCTTTTTGTTCGCCTACGGCAATCTCTGCTTCTCGCATGATTTGCCAAAGCTGCTTTTGTAATGATTGATAGATTGGATTGAGAATTCCCCAAACGTTGGTATCAGCCAGACAGTAATCGGACGTAATATGCTGATTAAAGTGTCTGCGAGCGTCAATTTCTTGGAAGCGTTTAATTAGCTCGATCGCTTTAGGATGATTAAACGACATATAGACAAGCTGATTGTCTCTTTCTAGAGCTTCATAAAGTTTGCCCACAAAGGCTTCGTAATCAGCAAAAGTTGCTTGGGAGAAGTTGTTACGGTCGATCGCTTTAAGAGTGCTTTGAGCAGCAAAATAAGCAGTTGACACACCACCAGTTAAGCCTGGTGAAATTAGAGGATCGACAAAAAATGCTGCTTCGCCAATGCTCAACCAACCATCTCCCGTAGCTTGTTCGGCATAGCCACGAATGTTAGCCCGCGCTCTTAGAGCTTGTTGAGTACCATAAAGATCGCAGACGAGTTCAGCGCCCTCAAGCAATTCGGCGATCGCAGGGTATTGTTGGACATAATGGTCGAATGCTACTTTTCGTCCTTGGGCAAATTTGTCATCGCGATCGGTTCGCAACACCATGCCAATACTGATGATATCTTCTTCAGGACAGCCATGACGGGCAGCTAATTCTGCTTTAGTGGGTAATTCTTCGCCACCAAGAAACTGGTTAAACATCGCCTCCCTTTCAGCTTCGGGTACGTTTTCCCAAGAAACTAAAGGTATGTACCACATCCAACCTTCACGGAAACAAAAATGCTGGGTATATTCATCGCGGCTAAACTGGGCTACTTTTTGCCAGTCAGTGCGATCGCCAAGGCGATTGACGTTTTTGAAATAACCCCAAACTGCATTGCTTTGAAAATTGACATCTTCTTTGTTGTAAAGATCGAGATGTTTGGCAATTATGCTAGCAGGACCACTAGCATCTACGACTAATTGAGATTTAATTTCGTATTTTTGTTTCCCGAAACGATAGGCAATGGTGTTACCGCGATCGCCTATGTGAGAATTAGCCAGATCCACTCGCGCCCCTTGAATTACCTCAACTCCTAAGCGACGAGCATTAGTAATCAGTAAGCCATCTAATAAACGTCGTTCAACCTGAAAGGTTTCATCAAATGTTTCTAAAATATATTCTGGTGCTTCGGTGACATTTTCAATTGATTCGTCAACGTAAAAAAAACCTAAGCCATTTTTGGGAAAAAATAGCAGTTCAAGAGCTTCTTGAGAGATTCCTACCGAACGAAGTGCTTTACAAAAACCCGATAATGTGCTCTCGCCGATTTTGAATTTTGGTTGTGATTCTCGCTCAAGAACTACTACTTGCAGCTCGGGACGTGCTTGTTTCAGCCAAGAGGCATATAAGATGCCCTGAGGACCAGCACCGATTACTACGACTTGATATTCGCCAACGGTCGCAGCAGGCTCCGTCGTAAAACGATGGAGTAATCTGTGACTTTCAGAATAGTTTTTGGCACAATTGCTTGGGAGTTCAGTGTTAATGCTCATGGCTTACTTAAGTAAAATACTCGAACAATCAAACAGTAACTGCGATTTTCTGATTTGATAATGTAGTAATTACTTAAATTTGAACGTTTTTATCTTATTAGATAAGATAAAAATCAGTGATACTGCTGATGAAAGAATAATTTTAAGTAAAAATATTTAAGTAAAAATATTTACATGTTTTTATTTAGATGAATATTCAACTTGTTCTAGTTATAAACCAATCAAAAAGAGAGTGGGGATTTAAAGGTTTAGAAAATAAATAACCCTGCCCATAAAGACACTGAAGAGTCTGTAATTTAGCAAGTTGATCTTGAGTTTCAATTCCTTCGGCAATCACTTTTAAGCCCAAACTCTTAGCCATCATCACAATAGCTTCAACAATTTCACTATTATTTCCTTTAGAATCAATTGTTTGAACAAAAGAGCGATCAATTTTAAGTGCGTCAATTGGTAGGCTATGGAGATAACTCAAAGAAGAATAGCCTGTACCAAAATCATCTAAATGCAGCCCACATCCTAAACCTTTTAGCTGCCTTAAAGTTTCCATAGTTATTTTGACATCTTGCATCAAAAGACTTTCAGTAATTTCTAATTGCAGACTTTGGGGTTCTAAGCCAGTCGTTTGTAAAATCTGAATCAAAGAATCAATTAGATGAGGCTGAGAAAATTGCTTTTGAGAAATATTAACTGCTATGGTCAAATTAGGATTATCAAACTTAAGTTGCCATTCTTTTAACTGATAGCAAACTTCCTGTAAAATCCACCAGCCAAGGGGAATTATCATTCCTGTTTCTTCAGCTAGGGCGATAAATTCTCCTGGAGAAACATAACCCCTTTGAGGATGTTGCCAGCGCGATAAGGCTTCAAAACCAGCTACTTGACCGTCAACTAAAGATATGATTGGCTGGTAGTGTAGTTGAAATTCTCCTCTGTCGAGAGAATGATGAAAATCAGTTTCTAGGCGCAGTCGATTTACTACTTGAATATGTAAACTCTCATCGAACAACTCATACTTACTAGTGCCTAAAGCCTTGGCTTTGTACATGGCAATATCAGCATTACGCAATAAGTCTTCTGACGAATTTAAGTTAGGCTCGCTAAAAGCAATACCAATGCTGACGCTAGTGAAAACTTCGTGTATACCCAAATGAAATGGAGATTTTAGGCTTTGTTGAATACGTTCTGCAAGTTTGGCTGCTTCACCCAGAGTTTGAATGTCTTCGAGCAGAATTGCAAACTCATCGCCTCCCAATCTAGCTAAGATATCGCTGGCACGTAAACAAGTTTTCAATCTTCGGGCAATCTCCACCAAAAGAAGATCGCCACTTTTGTGACCCAAACTATCGTTAACATATTTAAAACGGTCTAGATCTAAGAAAAAGACCGCAAATTTGTGCTTGGAATCGCGCCGATATTTTTCCAAAGCTCGATTGAGATGATTGCTTAACAAGTTACGATTGGGTAGATCGGTTAAGCGATCGTACAAAGCATCATAAGCTAGTTGTTGTTCGGCTTTTTGACGCTCTAGCTCGGCTGCTGCTCTAGCTGCAAAAATTTTGAGGATTGATAGTTCGGTCGATCCATCCTCCATTGGACGCTCATCAATTACTACTAAGTGTCCCAGAATTTTTCCTGATGAGTTAACTAGAGGTACACCAACATAGCTTTCAGCATTTAATTTAATTAAATCATCGTCCAGAGGAAAAATAGCCTGTAACTTCCTAGGATAATGACAAGATATACCAGCAATAACCTGCTCGCAAGGTGTGTTTGCTAAAGCATATTCAAAGTTTTCACCAAAATCTTCTTTGCACCAAAAAGCCAAGGTGCAGACTCGTCCTGGGGTAGTTTTTTCTAGACATTCGGTGACAAACGCATAGCTAACCGAGAGGGCGCAAGTCAAATGATAGACTAAAGAGTAGAAAAAGTCTTTCCCCGTTACCGCAGCCGTACCTTCAACTACCGAACGCAAAGATATTTCTGTCTGCATCTGCTTCGTCATATTGTCTTGAATAATCAAGACTCCCAACCAACTTTCTTGCTTGACTTGTTTAATATGAATAACCAGAGGATTTTCTAGCTCAAAATTATCGCTATTGTAGTGAAGTTTAGCCTCGGTCTTCTCAGAACGAGCGATCGCTTTAATCTCTGTGGCAATTTCTTGAGCTAATTCTGTATTACTATCTATAGTTTCACATATATTTATGTAATTATCTCCAATACTCGTGTTCTGTGAAAGACAATTACTAATTGAATTATTTTTCCAAGCTTGATTTAGTGCAATAATTTCGCCTTCTCGATCTACTAGGGCAACCTGACTATCAAAAGCATCAATCGTTGCCTGAAATAACTGGAAATACTCCATAATTAATCATTCGTAACAGATAAGTTCAACTGTAATGTCAACCGTGATGTCGAGGGACGTAAATACATATATATATTACCTTGATAGCTTAAATAGAGCGATTATATTAGTTTATTTTCGGTTTTTAATTGCTATATCTACAGTGAGATGGAAATATCAGCGATTTCAAAAATGACTCAACTTATATTTTGGTAGTACCTTTAAGTTTTTCTTCCCCGTCAAACAAAATAGCAAAACTCTAATATTTTTAAATAATTTAATTGCATCAGTAACTTATGAATCGGAGAGATTTATTAAAATTTTCCCTAATACAAGCGATCGCTTTGAGGATCATTCCAATTAAAAAAGCTCGGGCTAGTAAATGGAGTTATACAGGAGAAACAGGAGCAGACTTTTGGGGAGAATTAGATCCAGAGTATCAGGCTTGCAATCTAGGAAAAGCTCAATCACCAATTGATTTAGAATTATCTGTTAGTTCTAATCTTGGTAGTCTCGAACTAAATTATCAAGATGTTCCTTTGAAGATTGTTAATAACGATCGCACTATTCGGGTAGATTATCAGCCAGGAAGTAATTTAATTTTGGATGGCGAAACCTATGAATTATTGCAGTTTCACTTTCACCAACCAAGCGAGCATTTAATCTCAGGCAAAGCGTTAGATATGGAAGCGCATTTTGTCCATAAGAATCAAGCCACAGGAGATTTGGTAGTATTAGCTGTTTTGATGTCTGAAGGTGCAATAAATCAAGTTCTAGATCGAGTATGGGACAAAATACCTTTTGGGGATAAGAAGGAAGAAGCGTCAGATCTAATTATCAACGCCTCGAATTTACTTCCAGAAAATATCAGCCAGTATTACCGCTACCAAGGCTCGTTGACTACCCCTCCATGCTCGGAAATTGTCACTTGGCTAGTGCTAAAGCAACCAGTAGAGATATCAAAACTGCAAATATCACGATTTCTTGAAGTAATTGGTACAAATGCTAGACCAGTACAGGCTTTGAACAACAGAGTTACCTTTCAATCGCCATAAATCTTTGTACCCGTCAATTTACCCCGATCCCATCGCGTTCGAATCGATAGGATTATGGCAGCTATGGCTCTAGATAAAAACTGGACAGCTATTACTAAAGACAGAGAGATTAGAAGATTTTATGCAAAATCAGTTTGGTAAAATTCAATCAAAATTTGAGAGAGTGACCTACTCAATCCGCTAAAATTATTGATACTTCAAATATCAGTAACAAGTATGGTTATCTCGCAGATAGCATCCCCCTCATTAATTGAAATTGCTAAACAAACTCGCCTAGCAGCAGGAAACCTGGCAATATTAGCGACCGAAGATAGAAATGCTGCTTTAGAAGTAGTAGCACAAGCGTTAGAAACTGCTACTCCAGAAATATTGGCAGCCAATCAAAAAGATTTAAACATAGCAGAAGAAAACAATATTGCTCCTGCACTATATGCCAGACTAAAACTAGGAGAGTCTAAGCTGCAAACGGCGATCGCAGGTGTGCGAGATGTGGCAAAATTAGAAGATCCTATTGGAGTCAATCAAATCCATCGGGAATTGGATGAAGGGTTGATTCTTAAAAGAGTAACCTGTCCTTTGGGAGTATTAGGAATCATTTTTGAGGCGCGTCCAGAAGCTTTGATTCAAATTACTAGTTTGGCGATCAAGTCGGGTAATGGAGTCATTCTTAAAGGTGGTAGCGAAGCAATTAATTCCTGCCAGGTATTAACCAAAATAATTTGTCAGGCTTTAAAGTCTACTAAAGTCAATTCGGCTGCGGTGCAATTATTGACGACAAGAGAAGAAATTAATCAGCTATTAGACTTAGACTAATATGTTGATTTGATTATTCCCAGGGGTTCTAACTCTTTTGTTCGTTATGTTCAAGACAATACCCGTATTCCCGTATTAGGTCATGCTGATGGTATTTGTCATTTGTATTTAGACAAGGCAGCAGAAATTAATAAAGCAATTAAAATTACTGTAGATGCCAAAACTCACTATCCTTCAGCCTGTAATGCGATCGAGACTTTACTCGTCCATCAGGAAATCGCATCAGAGTTTTTACCCCAGATAGCTCAAGCATTGGAAAAGGAAGGAGTGGAGATGCGGGGAGATGAAGCAACACAAAAAATAATCAATGTCAAAGCTGCTCGCGACCATGATTGGACAATGGAATATAGCGACTTGATCTTAGCTATTAAAATAGTAGATTCTGTTGATAGTGCGATCGCTCATATCAATCAGTATGGTTCAAAACATACCGACGCGATCGTCACTGAAGATATAGAAACCGCAGATAAATTTCAAAATCTTGTAGATGCAGCAGGAGTATATCATAATTGTTCGACTCGCTTTGCCGATGGCTTCCGCTACGGTTTTGGAGCAGAAGTTGGTATTAGCACTCAACAAATGCCTCCCCGTGGTCCAGTCGGTTTAGAGGGTTTAGTTACCTATAAATATAAGGTGACTGGTAACGGTCATATTGCAGCTACTTATACTGGTGCAAATGCAAAATCTTTCACTCATCATGATTACTGATTACTGAAATTGAAACCTGCTATGTGTTGATTGTTGTTAATGAAAAAACATGATATTGATATTTATGACTTTAATCAGTAATCAATAATGGATTCAATTCAAGTAAAGGGTATTCGGGCATACGGCTATGTGGGTTATTTACCCGAAGAACGAGTGTTGGGACAGTGGTTTGAAGTCGATCTGACTTTATGGGTAGACTTAGAAACCGCTGGAAAAACTGACAACATTGAAGATACGGTTGACTATAGAGAAGCGATCGCTTTAGTGAAAGAATTAATTACTACTGCTGAGTTCGACTTGGTGGAAAAACTAATTAGTGCGATCGCCGATAAGATATTGAGCATTGAAAAAGTTAGTCAGGTTCGCGTTCAGCTATCCAAACCCGCAGCACCGATCCCCGACTTTGGGGGCAGAATAACCTTAGACATAACCAGAAGCTCTATCTAATTATGCAGATTTTTGGTCATTTGGCAATTCGTGATACCACTTAATCTTTTCTTAATTATGTCTAAATTTTAGGCAATTACGACCAAGGAGAATGAGATCAAATTGGGCAAGTTAATATTAGAAGGCAATTTTACAAACCATTTGAAGATGGAAATAAAATTTGATCCCCTTCAACTTTTAAGCTAATTTAAATTATTAATAAAGGAATCTTGGTCGATGAATAGAAAATTAAAATTAACTACAAATCTTGTTTGGCAATATTTTAATCAGCAGCTTTTTAATCAGTATTCTGTTTGGAATGTCAGACATTTTTGGTATTTATATCAAATTACATTATTTAGAAAATGCTGGGAACAGGAATATTCTCAACAAAGCAAGCATCAGTATTAAATACTCTCAATATAAATTTAATACTTTGCTTTATAAATAAATCTGATCTCAAGTCAGCCTAAAAGAAAAGGAGAATAGTTGTTAATCAAAGTCTAATTTATTTAAATTAGAATAGCTAACATTATTTCTCCTATTTTAAGGTTTATATATAAATTTATTCAGTAAATCAATAGTTATTTAAGATGATGCTTTTTTGCAGCTAAGAATTATGCGAGTAAGAGGCTGCTGATTATTTTGATGAGTATAGTCGAGTATTTCTAGACTTCCTCCCATAGTTTCTAATAAAGTCTTAGATAAAAGTAGTTTCATGTTTGCCGACAAACTAATATCTTGTAGAAACTGACGTATTTCTGCCAAATCCTTACCCTCAAAATTTACTTCACTAGTTTCTTGTTCCTCCCACAAAGCAATGGGACATTCAAGATCTAAGTCAAAAACAACAGCATCAGCATTAATCTCACGAGTTGACAGTTTGATTGTTCCAGTTTTCATTAGAGTAATACCGCTATCAACCAAATTAAAAATTAGTTGAATTAGGCGAGAGCGATCTGCATGTACTAAAACCTGGGAATTGGGAGAAACTATTTCTAAAATTAGGTTGCGATTAGCTGCTTGCAAATGAGTCAGGCGATCAATTTCTGTAAATATCTCTTTTAATTGGAGTGATTCTAAATTTAAACGATTACTACCATACTCTGTTTTAGAAACAGCCACGATTTCGTCAATCAGTTTTAGAAGTTTTAATGCTGATTGATAAGCTTGAGCAATAAATTCTTTTTGTTCTTCAGGACTTTCGCAAAGATCGGACAAAATAAGTTGATGCAACCCGATCATACTGCTCAAAGGAGATCGCAACTCATGAGAAGTTCGAGCTAAAAAGCCTGCTTTAAATTGGCTCATTTGTGCAGCCATTTGATAAGCCTGTTGTGCTTGTTTTAGTTCTTCTTTTAGCTCATCAATTTCATTCATAACTTAAGAGAATCGACTGTATTATAGTTGTTCGTTGAATTAGATGGAAAAATGCGCTCTATCTTGCCCTACATAAAGTATAGAAAGCGATTGTCCTAGGTGTTGATAATTTAACACAACTTACTAAGCTAACTTCCATTACAATCAATTTTGACGCTTCCTTGACGAAGAGTTGTCCATTGCTTATTCTGCCAACATATTACCGTTGAAGGAAGTCCACTACCGACTTTATCTTCTTCTGACAAGTTATCATCCTCTAAGACTAATACATCAAGAAAGGTTTGGGATATTTCTACCATGGAAGTAAGGGCATCATTACCTGAAATATTAGCACTAGTAGTTGCCAGAACTCCTGTCTGCTTTAATATTTGGCAAGCGACCGCATTATCGGGAATTCTAATGCCAACTGTATTAGATTGAGTTGGATTGATCCCTTGGGGAACTTTATCTGAAGCGGGTAATACTAACGTTAATGCCCCAGGAAGATATTGCTCGATCAACTTTTGCCAAGTTGTTAATTCTTCAGCAGTATAGGTTATGTAAGGAAGTAAGTCAGGAATAGATTCTCCCATGAGAATTAAAGGTTTGTTTTTAGGACGCTGTTTTAATTCATAAAGACGATTGCCAAACTCTGGTTTAATTGCCAAAGCGGGAACAGTATCTGTCGGAAAACTCACTGCTTTTCCATCGAGGGCACCTGCAATTAATTCTGTCTGAGAAACTTTAACCATCAGCTAAAAATTAAGATCTATAAGCCAAAACAAAGCGATCGATGCCGCTTAGATCTGGGAACACTTGTATATCGTAATATTCTCCCTGACGATTTAGCAGATCGACCACCATATTTGCTTGACCAATCATTATTTCTACCAACCAAATACCGCCAGAAATCAAATACTGCGGTGCAGACTCAACCAAATAGCGAATGTCATCTAAACCATCTGCGCCACCGTCTAAGGCTAAATGAGGTTCGTGTAGAGATACCTCTGGCTGTAATTTTTCTACCTCTACAGTAGGTATATAGGGAGGATTAGAAACCATTCCACATATCTTTCCTTGAAAAGATGTCAATGTGTTCCACCAGTTACTGTGGTGAAAGCAAATACGATCTGCCAAATTTAGAGCGATCGCATTTTCTTGAGCAATTTTTAACGCTTCCAAACTGAAATCTACTGCGTGAATAGTAGGGAGGGGAAAACTATCAGCCAGTCCTAATGCGATCGCACCACTACCCGTACCCATATCGATCCAATGTCGATTTTGTTCTAAAGAAAAGTTACTATTTCGATTAGCTTTTTGAGCAATATCAATAATTAATTCTGTTTCAGGGCGAGGAATCAATACCGCAGGAGTCACTTTTAATTGAAAACGCCTCCAAAAGACTGTTTCCGCCAGATATTGTACTGGAAAACGCTCTTGAAGACGACGCTGCCAAAGCTGTTCTAGCTCTGGCAATGATTTGTTACTATTTACCTGGATTTCATTTTGGAATAAGCCCATTCGCAAGGAAAGTCTACTCAAATTGGTTGTTGCTTGAAGTAACCAGTCAACGTCATGGGGGTCTATATCATTGGCGATCGCCTGCTGTCTTGCTTTTTGTCGCCAACGATATAATTCTTGACCAGAAATACTATCCAAATCTTATTTCTCTGGTGCTACTGGTGTTGGTGCTGTCTGTCCTGCGGGGGGAGCAGAAACATTTTGCAAGAACTGAATTGATTCTTCCGTAGGTACTAAAACAATTTTTTTCAGCATCTTATCTTCACTAGTTTCTAGCGTTTCAATCACTCCCTCTAAAGGAACAACTTCAATATCTACGCTAGCAGCAACATCAGGCTTTTGCTCTTTAAACTTAGATTCCATTTGCTCTAGCTGCTGTTTATCAAAGAAGAAAGGAATAACTTGTTGAGAGTCTTTTTCGATGGTTAGATATCCTTTATCTTCTCCACCTTTTGCAACAAATAGAGGTACTCCACCTTGATATGGTTGTTGGTTGGCTTCTCCAATAGTTTTGGCGGAAGTTACCGCCTCTTGTTGAGGAACATAAGCAAAATTCAAAGCATTTTCTTCAGTTTCGGCAGCTTCAGCTAATTTGTATACTTCACCCAAAGAAACAGGAACAACTTTTACTTTCTCGGCTAATTCAGGATTTTTGACTTTCAATTGATTGACAAACTGATTAGCGTCTTCTTGGCTAATAAATACACCAGCCACTTTAGCTTCATCATCTCCAGATGCTACCAAAGGTGCGCCCTGTTCGTCTGCAATAGTAAAAACAGGTACGGGATCTAGTTTCTTGAGTACTTCTTCTTCTGGCAAAGCCATAGCTGCTTCAGAAGCTAGCAACAAAGTCCCAAATATACCTAAACTTGCTGTCCAACGAACTAATAATTTCATCATGCTTGATTCCCTCATTGTGCTATCTATATATCTGCTTATTGTGTATAAAAAACTGTAAATTACTTGATAACTAACTTCATTGATCTTGTATGGTCATTTAATATTCAAATTCAATTTCAAATTCAATATAAACGCTCAATATATTTAGCTATGACTAAAATAAGTCTGCTAATGTTTCCGCCCATTATACAAAAGGAATTATATTAAGCAAATGTGGCATTCCACACTTGAATCACTTTGCTCGAACTATTAACTCATAATCGGGATACCAGGATTTGAACCTGGGACATCCTGCTCCCAAAGCAGGCGCGCTACCAAGCTGCGCTACATCCCGTTAGTGGTAACGTCTAGAAAGACGCGAATACGTTCTAATAATTTACCAACCTTAATAGAGTAGCACATTTTCATATCGATTGATTTGTTTTTCTGGGCAAAATCTGGGCAATACCCATGTTTTCAGAAAATCAATCGAAAGCACGTATTGACAAGGTTTCCATAGATATTAAAGAGAAAAGATATCAAAGAGAAAAGATATGGCTCTAGTTGGTGCATTAAATCTGTGTGGGTTTCTGTCCCTGACCATATTGCCGATGAGATATTTTAACTACTTTTTTAAAACTCTAAGAACTTGACTAATTAATCAAATAATTATCACTATGAAAACTTAGTCAGAAGTTTAGAAGTGTCTCTTTTCATTCAGATTACTCCTTATCTTACATAGATTGATAATCATTTTCTAACCTAACGCTACACCAAATAATTACTTTTGAATATCTGTTGCTTGCCTCTATTTCATTCCACCACCAGAAATTGAACTTGTTGGCAAGTGAGTCTTTGTCTATTGAATACACCATAATATTAAATTATTATTAATTTATACATAAATCTTAATATAAGATTTAGATTGTTCGAACAAAAACTGCTGCTGAGTTCTTATTGGAGGATTAATGCTCAATAAATCACTGGGAAAACCGCAGAAAATAATCCGCAAAGAACCTTTGATACTAGTAATAGAAGACAACAAAGATAATATGCTCTATCACACAACCATCCTTGAACTATCTAACTACCAATTTCTCAAAGCTACAGATGGCAAAATTGGTCTAGATATAGCAATGGATAAACTACCAGATTTAATACTGCTAGATATTGTGATGCCTAAAGTTAATGGTATAGAGGTTATTGAAACCCTAAGACGCAATCCTCTAACCAATCATATTTATACAATCGCCATCACGGGTTTAGTTAATCCCCATCAGGTTCAGAAAATTATAGATGCAGGATGTGATGATTACCTGCTCAAACCATTTCTGGTTGGAGATCTAGAAGCCAAGATTAAAAGATTTCTGAAAATTGGCTTGGAAACCTTAGCTTCAGATTCTAAATAAAATAATTTTGATATCGGATAAATGAATACTTGTTGCTGTTGCCACGGAATACTATTGAAGCGCTTGAAACACGATAGGGTTTATTGGTTTTGCCGCGGCTGCCATCAAGAAACGTCTAATCTTAAATTGATAATGCTGTCTCTAAAAACAAAATGTATCAAAGTAGAGCATCAAAACCTTCAACGTTGATGCTCCTTAATATGGACTAATAATTTTATATCTATGCTGCTTTTCTCAACTTCGTTGACTTGTGATTTTGCTTTACTCTTTCGTTCAATCCTTTCATAAGGGTTTCAAGCTGCAGTATCGTGAAGAGTTTTATCGTCAACACAATTCCTGGCGAATAAGTAATTTATCTAGTCTAGTTACTGCTATCAGGATTGGTATCTTCTGTCATGACTTTAAGACGTACAATACGATCGCCTTCTTCGTCTAAAGGTACTTCAATAATATCTCCTGTTAAAGACTCCATACAGGTCAAAAGCGATCGCAAGTGGGGATTGGACGCACCTGTTTCTACATAAAGACGATCTGCCACATTGCTCATTCTTTTCCAGGTAGTGTATAGCTTGCCCACTGTTTGCTCTAGGGTAGTGGCTTGTTTGACCAAATCAGCAGCAGTATTAATACAGTCCAATCTTAAGGCTTCTTCTAGTGCCATTTCCATGTCTACTGCTTTATCTCGCAGGGTTTGCACTTGAGCAGCAGCATCGAGATATTTAGCCAAATTCTTAGCTTCAGTGGTCATCATTTTGACTGTATCAATATCAGGACTTTCGGCAATTTCTCGCTTAATTTCAATCAAATGAGAATCGGGTAACTTTTCCATTTCCCGCACCAGTGGCGCAAGATGACGGGCTGGTAATGAGCCTTCTGCTGCCTTTTCCTTGATCTCGTCAGGTAGCAATTCCGAACTCATGGCAGTCCATTCATCAGACAGCTGCTTTACTTCACGACGAGTAATGCGATCGCCTTTTTGGGCAGCCTCACTGACCAATTGCTGAACTTCGGGGGCAGAATTGGCAGTTTCTACAAATGCCCGCTTACTAAATTTGTTGATACTATCGGGATCTAGCATCCCATCAGCTAGTAAAGTATCCGCGCTGTTGGCTAGTTGTATCAAAGCATAAGCCTGAGATTTAGTAATTTCGCGATCTTTGAGCCAATTAAGGAAACCTGCACCTCTTCCTTCACCACCTTTCTTTTCCCTGTCACGGATTGATCGCAATACCCTGCCGCGCCAAATATCTGTTTGTAGATCGAAGCGATCGCATATTTGCCAAATATTATCTAATTGATTCTGAAAATCTGCCTCTCTAATTTCTTCATCTTCTGGATCGGGCAAATCAAAATTAAAATCTGCGGGAATCTCTAATGCAGCAACAATATCTTCGCTGGAGACTTCATTGCCATTAACTACGGTCACTTCATTCATGCGGAGCAATATATATCAGTAAAAAGCAGATTATCACAGATCGCTTGAGCTTGAGTTAGGGGATCTGTGCCTCGGTTACTGTGCCAAACAAAAAGCTAGAAAAAATTTGATTTTTGAATAGTAAAGATCATGTATGTATTATTGTAGAAACATATGACTTAACGATTATTTTTTAATGCAACATAAACGTACAATCAAACTAATTTTTTTCGCATTTACATTAGCTTCTTATAGTTATCCTCTTTTAAGCGAACCCAATCAAACCTCCGATATCGAAGTACTGCAAAATACTAAGAATCCAGAACAAATAATCGATGAGCAAGATTTGTTGAATGCTGCGATTTATTCCAATAGAGGTAGTGTTGGGATAAGTCAAAAACAATGGAATACCGCCCTAAAAGATCTCAATCGAGCAATTGAACTCGATCCCAACTTTGCTAGGGCGTACATGAATAGAGGATTGTTATACAGCATTTTAAAACGATGGGACGATGCATTAAAAAACTTTAATCGTGCTATCGAGCTTTACCCTAAGTTTTTTCCGACTTACATTTATCGGGGATACATATACGGATTTAAGCAAGAATTTGAGTCTGCCATAAGAGATTTAAATCAAGCAGTTAGTTTAAACGAACAAAATGCTACTGCTTATTATGTTAGAGCCACAGTATATGGAAAACAAGAGCAATGGGACCATGCTTTGCATGATATAAACCAAGCTATTGAAATAGATCCAGATAGTGCCGCCAACTATATTTTTAGGGGTAATTAATAGTTTACGCCTAATGTGAATTAGGAAAAAGTGAGGAAAAGATAGAAAATGGAAGTTACCAAGCTGTCCATCAAAAAATCTTTTCTCATGAATAGCATAAACTTTGAGAGCCTAATAATCACGATATTTGTTCTTGTGATGACCTACGGTCATCCCAGAGCGAAGCTCTGGAATCATCTTCGATGATTGATTGGTATCAAATGGAGGGAAAAGCTTTGAAAGCTTTGTCGCCAGGGGCAAAACCAGAGATGAGCGATAGTGAAGTTATGACTTTAGCACTAATCATGGATTATCTACCGTTCCCTGGTGAAACGCAGTTTATTGGTTTCATTCGAGCCAATTATGGGCAATGGTTTCCTGATTTATTATCTCAAAGTCAATTCAATCGACGTTTAAGAAAACTAAGACACAAGCTAGAAATGCTTCGGAGAAGATGGGTTCGACAACTAGGAGCCGCAAATGAAAATAGTTTTGTGATTGACACTAAACCTATAAAAGTGATGGGATATGGAAGAAGCAAACGACACAGCGATTTTCATGGCAGCGCAGGGTACGGATATTGTGCTGCCAGAAAAATGAGCGCGAGGCACGCTGCTTCGCAAGCAGCTTGTGCAATCGCGCTGTTGAAGTATTTTGGTTACAAGCTAGTGATGCTCTCTACTTTAAAAGGAGTGCCAGTTGCCTATGAATTAGTCTCTGCCAATACGGACGAACGTAAATCAGTCGAAGGAATTTTAGAAACCGTTCGCAATTGCGACATATATGGAGACAAAGGTTTTATTGGTCAAGATTGGCAACAGCAAATTGCTTGTTCTACAGGCAATCGTATTTGGACAATACACCATCAAAATCAACATCATCAAAATTCCTCTAACTTAAGACGCTTGATTAGTCGAGTTAGGCAGAGAATCGAAGGTGTTTTTCCTGAAATTCAGAACACTGGTCGTAATCCCGAACGACTTTTAAATAAAACCGTTCAAGGTCTTGTTAGTCATATGGCTGCGAAGATTGCTTCACATACATTGCGCCTCTTACTTCGCGATCGCTTTTCTATGAATGTCCTTACTTTCGAGTTTGTTACTCCTTCTTAAAATCTAATTCACATTAGGCGTATAGTATTTCTAGTCTTAAATTTGTTGTATCAATTTATATTTTTTAGATCTTCTTAAGATGCTCAAGTATCAAAAAATTTTAATTAATTTAGTTATCAGCTTGACAATTATGGTGGTTGCCAATTGGTGGATTCCATCTCCCGCCTTAGCCATTACCCAAGAAATTCGATTCGATACCACTGCTGGATATGTAGTCAAAACGATATTCAGCTATGACGAAGCCCAAAACCCCCAAAAAATTAAAGAATATGGACAGGGGAAAACAGAAACTATAGATTCGCTGAAGGTTTCTTTTTACAAGCCTTCTGGAGAATTAATTGCTGATTATGACAATATAGTTGATGGCATGGCAACAGGAAACTATTTTGAGTTTGGTTTTGACCCTGTAGCGCAAAGAATATATGGAAATATAGATATTGGAGGGGAGTCGGCAGGGGAAATGTACCTCAAAGGAAAAGCCGAGTCAGAATTATCTTTAATTGAAGTTACGGAATTGGGAGAAGAAAAAGCGATCGACCGAGTATCGCCCTAAAGTTTTACCACGAAACATTTGACCCATATATTACCCCAACTTTTCAAACAAGGTTGCCAAGATGGTATTAGAAAAAAGGAATCCTTCAGGATCGTTAAGACGAATTCTGCTTGCGTTTGTTGGCAATTCAGTGCGATCGCCTAAATCGAGCAACTTACCACTACTATCTACAATTTCGATCCATCCTTGACTATGATATGGCTGCAAACAAGACCATATTTTTGGCAATGTATCTGGCTCAAACTTTGCCGTTGCTACACCTTCTGCCAAACGCAAACCTAGCATCAAAGTCTCTAACAAATAATCGGTAGAAGTTACTTCTGGCGCATCAATAACTGCACCTGTTTCCAACCAACCATAGTATTCTCGGCGGGTACGGGGACGAGTAAATCTTCTACCGTCTACATAGCTAGCTGCACCCATACCAAAGCCATAATAGGATTTGTTTTCCCAATAGACGCGGTTGTGGCGACATTCATACCCTAGTTGGGCATAATTAGATACTTCGTAGTGTTGATAACCCCCAGCAGTTAAAATTTGCTGGGTCAAACGGTACATCTCGGCAGTATCATCATCATCGGGTAAGGGAGTTTTCCCTGGCTGATACTGTTTGCCAAATGCCGTAACAGGCTCTAGTACCAAGTCGTAACAAGATAAATGCTTCGGGGCGATCGCGATCGCTTTTTCCAAAGATGTCTGACAATGTTCTAAAGTCTGATGGGGTAAGCCTGAAATAAGATCTAAACTAAAATTATCAACGTTTAGTTGTTTAACAATGTTAACCGCATCGAACACATCATCCAAAGTGTGTGAGCGTCCGCATACCTTGAGTAATTCTCGATCAAAAGTTTGTACCCCCAGGCTAAAACGATTTAATCCTGCATCCAAATATCCCTGAAGGCGATCGCGATTGAAAGTGCCTGGATCTATTTCCATCGAAATTTCCCCATCTGTGGCAATACCAAACTGTGAATATATAGCCTGTATTATTTGGGATAACTCTGATGGAGACAACAATGAAGGAGTACCACCGCCAAAAAAAATCGTCTTGACGGGTTGTTGGCTAGAAGCTGTTTTTTTAATATCTTCGATCAGGGCTGCAATATATTCTTCCACCATAAAACTGGTGGATTTTCCCCCTTTATCTCCCACTACAGAAATGGGAAAATCACAGTAATAACAGCGACGACGACAAAAAGGAATGTGAATATAAACCGCAGTAGGGATTATTGTTTGGGAATTAATGATCAAAATAAATATATAATATAAACTTATATCTTCTATCTACTAATAGTATAATTTCCTGATTTAATATCTTGAATTATTAAAGCCAGTTAAAGATATATTATCGATTATTGCTGGATTTTTCAGTATTTTAATAAATATATTTGGTAGTTTTTTTAAGGATTGATTTAGTAATTTTATTATTATCTACAATTCTTTCTAAATATAGTTTACAGCTATTTTCTCTTAGATTTAATCAATCCTATCAATATTAAGAACTCCCTGTTTTTTTCACACTATTAGCAAGAATTTATTAAAGTAAAGAAGAAATATATCCTCTATCATAAAATTCAACTAAAACAATGGTTGATGCCATCATAATTATCATTTGTATCATTGCAGCAGTAACCATCGGTTTCGATGGGCTACAGTTGCTTCCTCCTGACATCTTGGAAGGAGTATCTAATATCGAAGCCTTGCGCTTTGTAATCGCAGGTTTTGCTACTATCATCGGTTTGGGAATTGGGGTTGCGGTACAGACAACCTATCGTCGTTTAGAACGTCAAATTCGCAATACCAAAATAGAGATTATCATTACTAGGGCGATCGGCTTAGTGATGGGTTTGTTAGTTGCTAACCTAATGCTTGCACCCATGTTTCTCTTGCCCATCCCCAAGGAATTAAGCTTCTTTAAGCCCACAGTAGCAGTTTTGGGTAGCGTCATGTTTTCCTACCTCGGTATTAGTCTGGCAGATACCCATGGACGCACTTTTCTCAGGCTAATTAACCCCAACAGTATTGAATCGATGTTAGGTGCTGAAGGGACTTTAGAAGCAATGCCTAGCAAGGTTTTAGATACTAGCTGTATTATTGATGGCAGAGTTGAGGAACTATTGAAAACTGGTTTTCTAGAAGGACAGGTTCTAATTCCTCAGTTTGTTCTGCAAGAATTGCAAAATCTTGCTGATGCCAGTAATTCTCAAAAAAGAATTCGCGGTAGAAGAGGGTTAGATATTCTCAACCAGATGCAAGAAGATTATCCCGATCGCATTGTGATCAATCAAGCAGATTACGAAGATATTGAAACTGTTGATGCTAAGTTGGTACGTTTAACCCAGGAGATCAACGGTACTTTACTAACTAATGATTATAATTTGAGCAAGGTTGCCAATTTGCAAAAGGTTCAAATTCTTAACATAAACGATCTTGCTCGCTCTTTGCGCCCTATATATCTTCCTGGGGATAATTTAGAGCTAAAAATACTCAAACAGGGTAAAGAACCCGAACAGGGTATTGGCTACCTAGAAGACGGCACTATGGTTGTTGTGGAAGAAGGTAGCGATAGTGTTGGTGGAGAATTACAGGTGGTAGTTACTTCTTCTCTTCAAACTTCAGCAGGAAGAATGATTTTTGCCAAACCTCAGTCTGAGTCTGAAAGTTATTCTAATGTAGCAAGCTGACTATTAGTTATTTTCAAAAGCTAATAGATAAACACAAAGCGATCGCTTTACATTTAAGGCGATCGCTTTTTATTGATAAAAGAGTTAAAGATTTCCTACTGTTGTTGAATTGTATCTAGTTTTCCCTGTACTTTTTCCACCACATTATCGGGTAAAGGAATATAGCCCAATTCTTCGGCAAAAGCCTGTCCATCAGTCAAAGACCAATTCACTACGTCTTTAAACGCCTGAAGTTTATCAGGGTTATCATAGTTTTCATATGCCAACAGCCAAGTGTAGGTAACAATAGGATAGGACTCTTCTCCTTCGGGATCGGAGACAAAGGCACGAAGATTTTCTGGTAAAGTTGCTGCACCCAAAGCATTGGAAGCAGACTCGCTAGAAGGAGCAATATAATTCCCTGCTTTATTTTCTAAAGTAGCACTAGGAATATTTTGTTGTTTAGCATAACCATACTCAATGTAACCAATTGAACCTTCTGTTTGAAGGATTTGCGCCGTAACACCTTCATTTCCTTTAGCTCCCAAGCCTGTAGGCCATTCTACAGTTTTGCCTTCTCCAACTTTTTCTTTCCATTCAGGACTGATTGCACTTAAGTGCTTGGTGAATACGCCAGTTGTACCGCTACCGTCGGAGCGATGAACTACGGTAATTGTGCTGTCTGGTAATGCAGCATCAGGATTTAAAGATGCGATGGCAGGATCGTTCCATTTGGTGACTTTGCCTAATAAAATATCAGCATATACTTGACGAGATAGCTTTAATTCAGGAACATCAGGCAAGTTGTAAGCTAGCACAATACTTCCTGCTGTCATGGGCAATAGAGCCACGCCACGCTCTACCGCAGCAATTTCTTCATCTTTCATTGCCACATCACTTGCACCAAAGTCAACAGTACCTTGGGTAAACTGCTCTACGCCCGCACCACTACCTACAGACTGGTAAGCTACTTTAATGTTGGGGTTTTGCTTGTTGTACTCAGAAAACCAACGTTGGTATAGAGGAGCAGGAAAAGATGCTCCAGCACCCGTTAAAGATACGGATTTACCACCGCCATCAGCAGAATCAGTATCACTACCGCCACAGGCTGCAAGGCTAAGGGATAAAGCTACAATTGGTGCTAGCCAAGCTTTTCTTTTAAGAGAAACTGTAGAAATCATATATATTATCTTGTTGTTAACTGCTTAGTAGTCAGATATTTTAACTATCTGCCGACCAAATTCATGGATTATGCGACTAAACCAGGTAATAATACCTTTTGTGTTTCCGTTGCTACATTAATTTATCTTGTTTCCATTACTTATAGATAAAGATAAGATTAACAAAAAGTTAACTCAAGATTATTTTCAATAAAAAAATTTTAGTTTTTAACTTCCAGCCTCCAATATTCTGATACCGTTTAGATTTAAGTTTGCTACAGATGAATGAGCAGGGGAAGCAAGGGAGGCAGGGGAGGCAGAGGAAGAAATAAATCTATCTGTCGTATTCTTTTTTCAAATTGGTATGACAATAATTAAATGCCCTTAGTTAAGACGCTTCAGCTAGACGCAGTTTAATTTACCCTGGGGGTAAGATGAGTATCTTATTACCAAAGGTAGATGCAAAGTTATTGCCATCCTAATAGTTTGATAAAAGACATTGATAAGAAACATTAAAAAAAAACAATGAGTAACGAAGAAAAAAAAGTAGTAGCAAAAACTAATCCAGAGTCTGCAGAGCCAGGAAAAGGCGCGCCTGGAAATCAGGTTGGCGTACAAATGGCACAAACTACAGCCGTGAATCCTCCTGACATGGTGATTCCTTCTGGTGCAGATGAAGAATTGAATAAAGAGCAAATTCAGCACATGGAAGCCCAGGAAGAGGGTACAGGAGTCAGTACTACTGAAGGCTATACAATTGATGAATCTGGACGCATGGATAATTATGCTGTAGAGCCAGAGATGTATGTAGAAAAGAAATAGATATTTAGTTTCTAATTAGATATCATCTTGTAGTGCTTGTTTAATCAATTCCTTAAGCTTTCTTAATTGGCAAGTTTCTGCAAGATGAGTAACTTTGCCAATAAAAGGAATTAGTTGGGGTTCATTCGTTTTAAGTTGTTCGGCTAGAGATAAAATAGAGCGAATGTCACCCTGCGTTGCTAAGTTCAAGAGCCGATCGAGTTCTGCCGAAGAAGGGATAACAAAAGGATTTTGGGCTTTGGGCAGTAAAAATGATTCAGTAGATAATTGAGAATAGTCTGATGCCATGATTTCGTTATGGGATACAGGATTTAAATGCTTCTTTTCTCCTTGATTATCAATCCACTCCAGCTTGAGATGTTGCTCCATAGATAAGAGCAAGCTTTCAAAACTAAGAGGTTTGGCTAAAAACTGATTTGCTCCTGCTTGATAGGAGTGGGATTCATCGGCAGGAAGGGTGCTAGCAGAAACAATAATGATTGGCAGCTGGGCGAATTTAGATTCTTGGCGCAACTGTTGAGTAACCCTCCAGCCATTCATTTCGGGCATAACCAAATCTAAAATAATTAAATCGGGCTGATATTGAGTGGTTAATTGAATGGCATTTTCTCCAGAATTAGCTTCTGCTATGTCAAAACCCAAAGGTGCAAGGAAGTTAACTAAGATTTCTCGATTATTGTCTAAATCATCTACTACTAATATTTTGCGCTTCGCCCCTGTATATCCGATGATATTTCGATTTATTTGATCGCGATCGCGGGTTATTGGTTGATTATTTCCATCTACCGCAGGAAAATTTAGGTCAAACCAAAAAATGCTACCTTCATTAACCCTACATTGGACTTTAATTTCACAATCCATCTGTTTGTCAAGATTTTTGCTAATAGTCAAACCCAAACCTGTGCCTTCTTGGGATAGTTGATGGGGATCTAACTGATTAAAAGGTAAAAATATATCTGCTATTTTGTCTTCGGGGATGCCTTTACCCGTATCTTCGATATAAAAACGAATTTTATCTATTTTGTCTTTGGTTGAATTTGGCTCGTCAGAAAAATCTGTGACATAGCCAACAATAAAACTAACTTTTCCTGTAGAAGTGAACTTTACTGCATTACTCAAAAGATTGAGCAATAGCTGTCGCAGCCTAGTTTCATCACCCCTAACAATACCAGGTAATTCAGATAAAACTTTGTGTTCAAAAGCGATCGCTTTTTGCTGACAGCGGACGCGAATAATTGCCGCCAAGTTATCTAAAAACACGGGAAGAATAAAATCTCTTAACTCCAGACTTAGCTTTCCTGCTTCAATCTTGGCTATGTAAAGAATGTCATTGATCAGGGTTAGTAAATGTTGACCCGATTGTCTAATAACTTCAATTCCTCGCTGTTGAGTGGGTGTATTATCACTTTCTCGTTGGAGAATTTGAGCAAAACCCAAGATTGCATTTAGGGGCGTACGTAATTCGTGGCTGGTGTGGGCAATAAAAGCACTTTTAGCCTGGTTTGCTGTTTCGGCTGCTTCTTTTGCTTTTTGTAGCTGTACTGTTTGATTTTGAATTTGGGTAAATAAGTCAGCTTGAGCAATGGAAATACCCAATTGAATTCCTGTTTGGGTTAGTAAACGAATTTCTCCTTCTGTCCAATTCCTAGGGTGTTGATTTTGGTAAGCAGCCAACAGCCCCCAAAGTCGATCGCCACCAAAAACAGCAACAACACAAAAGGCTTTTGCCTGAATATGGTCGTATATTGCTCGATGACAGTCGATTAAGTTTGCCTGTTCCACATCGTTAACAATAAAGGTATTGTGGGTACTAGAATAGCCTCCCTGGGTTTTTTGGAGGCAAGTATCTGTCCAACCAGTTTGTAATGGACTACCCAACAGTGGTTTATAGCCTTGTGCTACAGATTCAGCTACAAATTCACCACTCCAGTCAGGGTTAAAGCGATAGATTACAACGCGATCGCATTTTAGATTTTCTCTTAACTGTTGAGTAGTTGTCTGAAATATTTCGTCTAGGTTGAGACTTTGACGGATTTTTTCTACTATCTTTAGGATGGTGCTTTCTCGTTTGGCACTGGCTCTTAGCTCTATTTCTGTCTGCTTCTGCTGGCTAATATCTGTCGATATACTACAGATGGCATAAACTTGCTGGTTTTTATCGATTAGGGGTGCTTTAGTAGAGACATAGGTGCGAAGATTTCCCTCAGCTATGAATATTTGTTCTTCAAACTGCATCACTGACTGAGTTGCAAATACTTCTTGGTCGTTGGTAACAAAAGTCTGAGCTATTTGCTGGGGAAATAAATCATAGTCGTTTTTGCCTAATATTTCTGCTTCAGTAGTATTTAGCAGCTCTAAATACTGTCGATTGGCGAGAAGATACTTTCCTTCAACATCCTTGAGATAAATTGTTGAAGAAGTAGTGGCTAAGATTGCCCTTAGCCGAGCTTCAGACTTTTGTAGAGCTTGAGTACGCTCGACTACTCTCTGCTCTAATTTTTGATTTAGCTGACGCAGCTGTAGTTGAGACTGTTGCAAATCATGATTAACCAGACAAAGTTGTTCTTGGACAATTTTTAATTCATTGATGTCGATAAAAGAAATTACAACTCCATCTAAACGCCCATCTTCTAACAAGTAGGGGTTGATCCGCATCAGCAGGTACGAGTCGCTTTTGAGTAGCTTTACCTCTCGATCTACAATTTTTTGGTTAGCGATAACCTCCTGTAGCTGTTCGATCAAATTGTCACAGTCTAAGTTGTGGGTAATATGTTCTAGGGGGCGATGGATATCTGCTTCGACTAGATTTATTACCATGCTGGCAGCCGGGGTAAATTTGCGAATTTTCAAGTCTCGATCTAGAAAAACTACTCCAATATCGGTACTCCGCAGCAAATTATCAATATCGTTATTTAATTCGGTCAATTCTTCAATTTTAGACTGATATTCGGCATTTACCGTGTATAATTCTTCATTTACCGAGTGTAGTTCTTCATTGGTGCTTTGTAGTTCTTCATTAGAAGCGATCAGCTCTTCATTAGTTGCCTGTTGTTCCTCATTAGTTGATTCTAATTCTTCAATTACTGCCTGAAGATTTTCACGGGTTTGCTGCAATTCATCTTCTAGCCCTAGGATGCGTTGAGAAGACTCGGCATTAGCTTCAAATCTTTCTCCAGAAGATGGTTGGGGGGTTCGATCTTCTTCGATGACAATCGCAAAAAAATCATCGGCTAGTTTGTTACCTTCGTGATAAGTAACTTCTAGTTTTAAATTACATCCTGGCTTTAGTTTAATCCCCAAATATAATATTGGCGATCGCTCTTTTTTTGCTCGATGCAAAGCAGTAGTTAGGGGTAGCTGTAGATCTTCTACAATCAGCTTGGTTATATCGGTGGTTGTCCTACCCAAAGGCATCTTGATAACTGCTAAATTATCGTTGAAGGTATGAAACAGTTTGTATTCTCGATCTGCCAGAAAACAAGTGGCATTATACTTTGACAAAAAAGCATTAAAAGCTTTATCTATTATCGGCTCAAGGCGTTTTTCTTGACTGGCTTTGGCTATGGTGCCAGGAAAGAGTTGACGAGAAATCCTTTCAATTCCTTTGAGGGGATTATTTAATTTTATATTGCGTTTTGTTATATGATTATTGTCATTTAGTAAATTAAGTTTTTAGTCTAACTTTTCTTTTACTTAGTTATGAGTTATTTGTATAATTTGTTTTGAGTATATTTTTTTTTTTGATTTATAT
>CAKZYI010000525.1 GCA_937884735.1 uncultured Pleurocapsa sp. | reverse complement strand
GCTTGGATACCTTAAATGAATTAATAGCTAATGATGAGGCTGGCAGTTTTGACTTTGCTTTTATTGATGCCGACAAAAGAAACTATATCAACTACTACGAAAGCTGTCTAACCTTGTTGCGCCCTGAGGGAATAATCGCGATCGATAATGTTTTATGGTCTGGAAGTGTCGCCGATCCTGACAATACTGATAAAAGAGCGATCGCTATTCGCGAATTTAATCAGAAAGTGTATCAAGATGCAAGAGTTGAAGTAAGTATGCTTCCTATTGCCGATGGTTTAACCTTAGCAATGAAAAAGTAGTCTATTTATATAAACAAAGCTGACACCTGCCAAAAATAATGAATAAACTAGCTAAACTATAGATGACGAGAACTTTTTCTAAAATGTTGCATTCTTCACCCCGCATACTCTATACTTGTTTTTAGTTCACTCATGGGCGAGTGGCGGAATTGGTAGACGCACCACACTCAAAATGTGGCGAGAAATCGTGAGAGTTCGAGTCTCTCTTCGCCCACTAAGGTATGTAGGGTATACATTTCGGAATTCTTCAATAAATTGATTGGGATTCAACTTGGCTGGACAAAATTAGATTTTACCAAATTATTATCCAAAAGCAAGGCTGAACGTTAGTATTTGTTTACAAAAGCTGTTGGCTTGCAGTGAAAGAGAAAAAGATTTGTGCTGTTTGTGGTCGAAACCAGAGAGTTATTCAGGAAGAGGAAGACCAAAAAAACACGACCAAAAATTTAAAGTCAATGACTCTGCTACGTGATGATCATCAGATGAATTAGAAGAAGTGGACGACCCAAAATTAGGAAGACTAAGCATTAGCAAATGGAACAGTTTACATTTCCGTACTGCTGCCGACCATGAGATGAGTCTAATTCAGGTGCAAAGACTCGATTCTCAAGGTTTTGCTCGAAAACGTCGTCCTTTATGGCTAGTTTGGGTTGGAGAACAATTTTTAGAGTTAAAAGATATTTGGCAACAGTATGCTCGCCGTTTTGGAGTTGACCACTGGTATCGTTTTGCTAAACAAAGACTACACTGGATTTTACCCAATCTAAGTACAGCAAAGCAATGTGAGAGATGGAGCGATCTAATGCCGTTAATGACTTGGCAACTTTGGCTGGCTAAGGATTTAGTTGAAGACTGTCATCTTCCTTGGCAATCTCAAGAGCAAAAATTAAGTCCTGGAAGAGTGGCACAGTCAATATTGCCACTTCTAATCGAGATTGATACACCAACCGCTTTTCCTAAAACCCGTGGAAAGTCCCCTGGTTGGAAACAAGGTAAGAAAAGAAGGAAAAGAAAGACCTATCCCATCGCTAAAAAGAGCCATTCTCGCTTTAAAAAATCCAAAACAGAGGCTCCTTAGACTTGATTTTTTCAGCTAATTGTCATAATTCAGCTATTTTTCACTGGCTGAATTGTTTTGTGGTAATTATTTTTAGTCTAAACCACAGTCAGTACTGAGACTTAGATCTTTATTATGGCGGGCATAATCTCCAACATATACCAGGGCTTTATTGTGAATTCTTTTGCACTCAAGCAATTAATTGTTCTGGGGTCAAGCTGCCGAGATAGTTAATCTTGGTATCTCGATCGCTTGGAACAATATCTGTTTGATTATTGCCGTCATTGCTTTTAACGATATCTCCTCGATTATTGCCTGTGTATATAGTTATTTCTTTGTTGTTCATGAATTATGTAGTTGATAATATTTGTTTAAGACTACATTTGTAATTATGTCGGGTATCGCAGCAACATGAGAGTCCTGTGACGCAAAATATGCGAAAGTTTGCATTTGATTTGAAATATTCCGTCAAAAGGTATTTTTTGGATGCTCTTAGCTTATTTTTCACCCAAATTATCTATATCTATACCTGCGTCAAAGCTAGGCATGGCTTGTGTTCTCTCCTGATAAGATGAATCTACGCTTGCCACAATTCTTTTTCTAAATCAATATCAATCTATGACCAACGCCACAATTTTAGATAAACCAACAGATAGTAATTTAGTAAATAACGCCACCACAGCCAGCAACAGCGATCTATTTGAGGTTAGATACCAAGAGGTCTATAACTATGTAACAGCTATCCTCTTATTTTCTCTTTTAGAGGCATTTATTAATAATTCAAGACCGCTCACTGTAAAAGAAAGGTCTGAGATTAATGCTTTTGTGTTTAGTTTTGGTTTTAATTCTGAAGAGAAGAAGGAATTAGATGCAGATACCTTTGAGTAAAGGGCTTTTAGATCTACTTTTGCCTTGGATGCCATCATTAATGACTGGAATGAGAAGTATCATATTACAACTGAGAATGAGCTTAATGCTCAGATTGAGATTCAGACTGCAATTGAGGAGGCAGAGAATAAGGTAAAAAAGGCGATCTCTCAGAAAGACTCTGACAAGATTAAGTTTGCAAGAAGTGCAGTTGTCATACGCAACACAAAGGGCGACGGAGGTAAAGGCGGAGGAGAAAGTAAAAAAGAGTAGCAACAGAAAGTTGTCTCAGGTTGATGTCGAGGTAATTCGAGCGTTGTATGAGGATAAGCTAGCGACTTTGAAAATGTTGGCTGATGCTTATCAGATGTCGAAGACGGCGATTAATAACGCGAGTAAGGGGATTACTTATAGAAATGAGGCAAGGAAGACTCGTCGGATTTCAAAGGCGGACTCATTGGAGATTAAGCGATTGAGAAGTAAAGGCATGACTTATGAGGCGATGCCTTTATGCGAAGCGGTATCCTTTAGGGCGGCTAGGCTTCGCCAATCGCACAAATATTTAATGTGAGTACAACGACAGTTAAATATCACGTTGATAAGAAAAGCTATTAAAACTCAAAATTTTCAATCGATCTTTCGATCGCTCTCATTTACCTTTTTATTTTCAAATTCTCAATTGTACCTTTTTCCTCTTCCCCTGTTTCTAGAGCCAAAATGTTTAACAAGAGAATAATCAAAACTTAACTTTGTCAACATCAACAACTTGTAAACTGCCTTCAGATATTATTTTCAGGTTATTGATAATGAAACGTCGAAATTTTATCGCTTATTCTCTATTATTTTTTGCTAGCTTAACTACCATAACTTTTAGTCCGTCATTTGCTTCGGCTCAAAATCCCGAAAAATTACGTTTTGCTGTAACTGACGTACAAGGTTTGGAAGAATTACAGCGAGATTACGAACCTTTTCGCGACGCTTTAGCTGAAAGCTTGGGTACAGAAATTGAATTCTTTCCTGTAGCAGATCGCACCGCAGCAGCAGTGGCATTACAATCAAATCAGGTGGACATCGTACTTACTGGTCCTGCGGAATATGTAGTCATGAAGGCGAAAACCGATGCTGTACCTTTTATTGCCATTACTCGCCCTAACTATCGTTCTGTAATAGCAGTACACAAAGATAGTGGGATTCAAAGTTTAGGAGAATTGAAAGGTAAAACCATTGCCATGTCCGATTTGGGTTCGACTAGCGGACAACTCGGACCTACCAAAATTTTAGTTGATGCGGGTTTACAACCTGAAACGGACATCGAGATAAAAATGCTTGGAGATACAGATTTACAGGCATTTAGGTATGAAGACGTTGAAGCTTGGGGTGGTTCAGCTTTAGATTACGATCGTTTTATGGAAGCGAAAAGTCTCAATGCCGAAGATTATCCCATCATTGAAACTGGCGATCTATTACCCAGCGACGTGTTTATTGCCAGCAGCCAACTCGATCCAGAATATGTTGATGAGATTCGCGACAACATGATGGCAAATCAAGATAAGTTGATTGGGGGAATTGTGGCAGTCGAAGCCAACGAAAAATACAAAGGATCGACACTAATAGAAGCTCAAGACTCCGACTACGATCCCATTCGTCAGGCATATCAAGCAATTGGTGTAAACGATTTTACCGAATTTGTCGGTGAGTAATTGTTCTTTGTTAACTACTAACTATTAATTATTAATTACTCAAAAATGTTATCGCTGAAAATTAGCGAACTGGCTAAAACTTATCTTAACGGTACGACCGCTTTAAACGAGGTTAGTTTCTCGGCACAGCCAGGGGAAGGAATTGTACTGTTAGGAGCAAATGGTTCGGGAAAATCGACTCTATTGCGCTGTATCTTGGGTCTGGAAACTGCCACCTCTGGGGATATTTGGCTCGGAAATTGGCAGCTTTCCCAGCTTAAACCCAAACAACTTCAGCAAATGCGATCGCAAGTTGGGATTGTGTTTCAAAAGTTCCATTTGGTAGGTAGTTTATCTGCTTTTCACAACGTCTTACACGGTGCATTGGGACGCAGTAATAGTCCTCGTTACTGGTTTCCCGCTACTGCACCCGAACCTGAGCGTATCAAAGCGATGGAATGCTTAGAAAGGGTTAATTTAGCTCATTTAGCCCGACAAAGAGTCGATACCCTTTCTGGAGGACAACAACAGCGGGTAGCGATCGCTCGTACTTTGATGCAAGAACCCAAATTAATTCTGGTAGATGAACCCGTCGCTAGTCTCGATCCCCAAGCAGGTAAAGAGGTCATGGATTTATTGTGGTCGATTGTCAGA
>CAKZYI010000524.1 GCA_937884735.1 uncultured Pleurocapsa sp. | reverse complement strand
GGGTTATATAACTATTAACTACTCACCCCAACCCTATTCCCAGCCCAAACAAAACGTTAAATTAAATTTGCACAGGTACTAATCATGACCATTTCCCTAACCTACCAAGAATATTGGGAGCTATTTCAAGAAGTGGATAAAAAAGAACTACAGCTTGATGTTTTAGACGAAAAAGATATAACCCTGAAACACATTGGACGACCTATCCAAGGATTAGCAAGAAAGATTCAGTTAAGAGAGGGAATATTACTGTGGATTGAGGAAACACAATATCAAGAGAGACTTCTGTTGAATTACCCTGAATTTAAACTGGGATTAAGATTTCATTTTGTTCTTTCAGGCAAAATGCAACGCATCTACAGTTCTGCCCACAAAGAAACCAGCTTTTTCTTAAATGGGGGACGACATATGTTGTGGGGTAGCGGTCTGCACAACCACCAAATCGAGGATTTTGCCAACGCAGAATCACTTCTTGAAGTTACGTTATGTATCCAGCCAGAAGTGCTGCATTCTTTTGTCAGCGATTCGTCAGGAGAATTACCTCAAGTATTCCATCATCTAGTTGAACCCTTTGATCGCCAGTGCTATAGGCGAGGAGGAGAAACACCAACTATGGTAAATACCCTGTTGCAGCAAATTATTCAATGTCCTTACCAAGGTCTTACCAAGCGGATGTACCTAGAAGGCAAAATCACAGAAATAATCGCGTTGATGCTGGAGGAAGAAGCAGCAGTACAGCAGGGAGAGTTTAAAACTTGTTTGCTACAGCCAGATCAGTTAGAGCGCATTCAATACGCTAAAGAAATCTTGTTGCAAAACTTAAGTAATCCACCATCTTTAATGGAATTAGCCCGCCAAGTCGGGATGTGTGACTATAATCTGAAACGGGGTTTTAAAGAAGTATTTGGTACAACTGTATTTGGTTATTTGCGCGATCGCCGTTTGGAGAAAGCACAACAGTTACTCTTAGAACAAAACATGACCGTGGCCTCTGTAGCGCGGGCAGGTGGTTAGTACAGGCATGCTTCTTTTACCACAGCTTTTAACCGTAAGTACGGGGTGAGTCCTAAAATTTATCAAATGTCAAGCCGTAAGTAGCAGTCGTTTATTGGGGATTGGGGAATGGGGAATGGGTAATTGGTAATTGGTAATGGGGGAAATCCAATTAACAATTACCAATTAATTAACCAAACGCAAAATTATCCGCAACCAAACTATCCGCACCAACACCCTGCAAAATAGCTAAATCCGAACCATTAGCATCACTCAATTAGGAATATAATATTCAACAGAGCGTGGATTTTGTTCCTGCTTAGAAGCATCTAATATCTCTAACCCTACAATATTTCCATGTTCGTCATAATCAAATATAATTCCTGGCTTTTCCTCATCACTTTCTTCTATTGGTGTATCGCTAAATATAATTCTTAAAATATCTACTTCTTGATCGTATGTAATTTTCATTCTGCTCTCCAATATTTGTCTATTTTACTAGTTTTATATACAGTAATTACCACTGCTGGTTCCACATCATCTACGACAATCACCCGCAAAAGAAAAACTTTGCTACCAACATTGACTTTTGACTGATAAGCTTTTCTTCCTTCCTTTTCTGATATAACTTGTTGAGGATTATCTAAAATAGATTCGACTAAATCCACAGCAATTTTTCTGCGCTCCATTTCTGTCTGTGCATGACGAGAAAATCTATATTCCATTACATCGTAATTAGCAAAGTATTTTTTTCACTTTACCCTGCGAATGAAATTTATATGCTTGCTGCTATAGCTGCTCCGAAAAACTTATCTAAACTTCATTAAACTGGCATTGAACTAGAATGTACAGCTAGATGCTGCCAGCAAACACGAAATTATCCATAATCAAACTATCCGCACCAATCCCTTGTAAAATTGCTAAATCCGAACCATTAACAGCAATCAAAGTATTATCATCCTGCTGACTAATACTTAAATCATCAAAGCCAATACCCAAACCAGCGATACCCAAAACATCTTCACCACTGGTAAAATCGGTAATAATATTCGCTGTATCGGGAATTTCCGCTGTAGCAATCCAGAATTGGTCTGCACCTGCTCCACCAGTAATGATATTATCACCACCAGAAGTTGCGAAGAATTTATCGTCACCTACTCCACCAAAAAGGCGATCGCCATTCCCCAATATCAAAG
>CAKZYI010000523.1 GCA_937884735.1 uncultured Pleurocapsa sp. | reverse complement strand
AGGCGTGTGTTTCCTTCAGAAATAAAGTTTTTTAGAGATTGTAGTTCGTCTCCACCGATGCAAGCAGTTTTACTGTCTGCGCTTACTACAGCTCTGGAAAAAGCGTCAAGCATTGAGCTCTCCTTAATTTTGACAACAAATTTAGTTTTTATCTAATTTGACAGATGTATTTAGTACGCCTGTCAATAATGAAGATAAAAGATTGACCCGACTAAAATCTCTTTTATTAAAAACAAAGTAATAATCTGTAATGTTTAAGTAAATCTTGTTACACTTCCATTAGTTGTAAGCAGTTTTTATTAAAATTTTTCTAACAAAAAAAGCTTTATCAATTAAATCAATATCTAGATTAAAATTGAGCTTTATAATGCTTAATTTATCTTAATATAATAAGATTTAATTATTCTGCTTCTAATCCAGGAAGAGTCTGATTGTTTCCGTAATTTCTAAATTTACTTTAGCGTCGGCAACACCTATTCCTAGAAGCTGAAGCAAGGGAGATAGATTTTGAGTTTCAACATCCAACTGGCAAAAGCCTCTCAACCAAGCCATTTGATTTTTTAAAGGCTCTATCGCCTCTTGCTGTATCGCTCTAATCGTTGCTTGGACTTCGGGAGATTCTTTGGCAATTAAAGCCTCCATTTCTTCGGGAGATTGACCCAATCCTGCTGATAATTCTGCGGTTTCGTAAAACATGGGCAAAACAAAATGTTCTACCAAGCCCACTACACCTTGCACAATTGAGACAAATTGACCAGCCTGTAGTTGAAGAGTAACTTCTCCATTTGCACCAGTTACTTTCACCAAACCCGCAGGACTTTCTGTCAAAACTCCTATTAAAGAGGCATTGCTTTCGGAATTGTGCTGAACAAATAAAGCTGTTCCTTGAGAAACTACTTTAGCTTGAGGGGTTTGAATTGTACTTTGTCCCTGTTCGGGGCGAATCATGATTAATGCCGCGCCACTGGTTAATTCAAAGCGACGTTTTCCCTTGGGAAAGCGAAAAGTAGTCCCTGCACCTGTTCTGACCAATGTACCTTCATTAAACAAAATATCGGCGCGAGAGTTTGCACCAGTCCTTACGGAATCTCTGGGAATGATTTTGTCTCCTATTTTTGCTGGACTCCAGTTTTGCCTGTTTCTATAGTTAATATCTACTTGATTGCGTATTTGATAGATTTCGGCTTCCTTGACCACAGTACTAGCCATCGCTGGATGCATGATGAAAGAAGCGATCGCTAAACTAGATGCTACTTTGGTTATTAAATTAGAAACGATTTGATAATTTGCATAGGAAAGCTGCTGCATAGGAAGACAGAACGGACAGGTTGAGATATTGATGTAAACATAGATAAGCTTATGTTTTCTTGCTACTATCAACAAGGTGTATATGTATTAATTAGCAACACAAAAGTAAACTTAATCGCATATACCTTATCAATAAACTACTAATTTCTACAACAGATTTTGATATTCAGTTAGTATTAGCTAGTTCTGAAATAGTCTTAGCAAGATCGAAGTCCATTTGAGTCAATCCTCCAGCATCATGGGTAGTCAAAGATATGGTGACTTGATTGTAGGAAATAGCAATATCTGGATGATGCCCTGCGGCTTCGGCTGGCTCGACTAATTTATCGACAACCGCGATCGCCTGAACAAAATTTTTGAATTTGAAAGTGCGGGTAATGGTTTGCTCTTGTTGCTTCCATTCAGGAATAGCTGCAATCTTTTGCTCAATTTCGGTTTGACTTAAAGACATAGTGTTAGCTTTTAGAGTTTGAGGTAACGAACAAAAACTGATTGCCATGACCAACAATATTGCTGTTGACAATGGCTGTTTAAAAACGGAAAACATAATCTAGCTTGTTGCTTATTGTTTATTACTTACTAGTCGCTGCTTGCTACTTTTGAGTGACGACCGTTATTTTGTTCTAAAGGAGACATTAGAGTATAAAAAGGCTGGTGAAGACTAATTAATTGAGTTAAGGTCTTTTTTAGTTGAGTACGGGGAACAATTGAATCTACAAAACCGTGTTCCAAAAGATATTCAGAGGTTTGAAATCCATCGGGTAGTTTTTCTCTCAAGGTTTGTTCGATTACTCGTCTTCCAGCAAAACCAATTGTCGCTTTAGGTTCAGCTAAGATAATATCTCCTAGCATAGCAAAACTCGCAGTTACACCGCCCATTGTGGGATGAGTTAGAACAGGAATATAAAGTAATTTAGCTTCTTGATGCCGTTGCAGCGCACCCGAAATTTTTGCCATCTGCATTAAACTAAACATTCCTTCCTGCATTCTCGCCCCACCAGATGAGCAAACAATTATTACAGGAAATTTTTCAGCCGTAGCGTGTTCGATAAGGCGGCAAAGTTTTTCTCCTACAACCGAACCCATACTTCCTCCCATAAAGCGAAAGTCCATAACCCCTAGAGCTATAGGTAAACCGTCTATCAAGCCTGTTCCTGTTTTTACAGCATCTGTCAAGCCTGTTTTAGATTGGTAATCCTGTAACCGCGCCTGATAGTCTTTGCGATCGCGAAATTTGAGAGGATCGACTGGATGAATGTTTTCGTCTAAAGGCTTCCAAGTATTGGCATCAGTAATTTGCTTGACCCTTTCGTCACTGTCAACTCGATTGTGATAGCTGCACTCTGGACAGACTAGCTGGTTGGCCTGTAGATCTTTGGTGTATGCTACTGCGCTACAGGAACTGCATTTTGTCCATAATCCATCAGCAATTTCCCTTTCCTGTTGTTTTTGTACCGCAGGCTCGGCTTTTCTAATGTTGGCAAACCAATCAAATAAAGAAGACATAGATTTATTTAGATTTTTTTATAGGGTTTTAACTTATTTCTTGGCTATCTTCTGGGGGACTCAAAGGCAGCAAAGCTGTCCATCTATCTTTAGATCTTACCTGCAATGCTGCTTGATCCCCTTGTCCGCAGTAAATTCCCGCGCCAATATTGAGGACGCGAGAGGGTATATCATAGGCAGTCAATATTTGTTGCATCAACTCTGCCTCCCATCGAGCTTTGGTCGTCTTTAGTGTAATCCAAGACACTGATTTATACTATTTCGAGTTAGGTAGCTATTGTATTGGTTTAGAAATCAATTCAGTTATGTTTGTGATTCTGCTATTGTAAAATCTTCTGGGTAGTAAAAAATTATTGATTCATTAGAAATTAAATTCACAGAATTTATCTCTATCTGCGGTGGAACATTTGCAAATAGTCGGTTGATAAACTTGCTGTATTTCCTTTTGCAAAAAAATCTTGAATTTACGATCAAATTTAGGGCGATCGCAATCTAAATAATCTCCATTAAGCTTGATTATGGTGCATGTTGCATGGCGCAATGGAATTAAATCGGCAACATTGCTACTTTTAACTATCTGTGGGGCTATGCCAATTTTAGCCAATCCCCATTCAATTAGGCGATCGCGATTGGTTGTCACAATTACTTGTCCTGGTTTTATGCCAATTGAACGAGCCAAATTTGCGTGAAAAGTGCTAGGAAGCTTACGTTTAAGCAAACGATCTTCGTCATTTGGTTCATAATAATAACGCATGAGATTCGTTATACCTGCGGGATTTCTTGCCATTAAGTGAATCAAATCCCATGTATCTGTTGGAGGTTCAATATAACCTGACAAATTTTGTAGCTTAATTATTAAGTGCTCTCTAATATCAGCCAGAGTTGGAATACCCAGCCAGCTAGATTCTTCTGAGCCAATTAGATTTAGATGTCCTTTTAAAGTATTAATCATTAAAGCAATAAAAGCATTTCCTGTAAGACAAGATAATAACAGTAAAAAGACTATATTCTCTCCTGCCATAGTCTTTCCACAAGAGACAATACCTAAATTCATAAAATAAAAACAAATTGTTTTTATTAAATATATAAATTGCTCGATCGATCTCAAAGCTGATTAGTTTACACAATAGACAATTCTTGATGAATTTACTGCTTTTTTGTAGCGTTATTGTATTTTACCAAGCTAAGTCATGATACTTTTAGTTGGTATATAAGACCTAAATATCAGCCTCAACAGCAGATTTGTATGAGAAAAAAATATCAATAGTGAATTAGGTACTTATAAAACTAATAGCTAATTATTTAAATACTATATAAGTTATGAAAAACTTTCTATACGGCAGCTTGATCTTATTGGCAACAACTATTGCTTCTCCCACAATGGCAGCAGAAGTGACTCCCAACAGCTTAGTATTTCAAGGATATCAAGGAGGCTTAAAAAGCGAGGGCATTCCTGGTTATGCCAGTTTTCGCCAGGCTGTTTTCTTGGGAAAAGTTGATGCAGAAACCTTAGTTAAAGGAGCAATATCTCAAGGCAAATTAGATCCTGGTATGGCTAACGATGACAGCTATATAAAAGAAGTTCAATCCTATCTATTTTTGCTTAGAGCCAACGGTAGCGGACGATAAAAATAAGATATTGTAGAAATTAGAGTAGAAATAGTAGATTTTTTATCTCTCTGCACTACCTTAACTGTTGATCTGTGTGAATTGGTATATTATCTATGTTCACCAGTCAATAGTTAGGAGATTCCCGTCGTGGATAATTCTTGCTTTAGCCAGTTTGCTCCTCTTGTAGCGATCGCCACTCATTCTCAAGCAGCAAAAGTTTTAACTCCCCTAACCCAAAATGAAGATGTTCAACTTTGGTTGCCCACTTCTGTAGAAAAGCAGGGAAATTCTCGACACTACGAATACTCTCTAAAAGAGCATTTAAGTTCTATTTGGTCGGAAAATCAAGGATTCATCTTTTGTTTGGCTGCGGGGGCAGTAGTTAGATTGATTGCACCCTTGCTAAAGAATAAAGCAGAAGATCCCGCGGTGCTAGTTATTGACGCTCAAGGAAAGTACGTTATCAGTTTGTGTAGCGGACATCAGGGCAAAGCCGACATGCTATCTCAAATAGTCGCCAGGCAAATTGGTGCTGAAGCGATTCTTACAGGTGTATCTAGTAGCTTATCCTTGCCTGCAATTGATACCTTGGGCTTTACCTATGGTTGGCGTAAAGGACAAGGAGATTGGACAGGTGCAATGGCAGCGGTAGCAAAACAGGAAACCGTACAGGTAATACAAGAGTCTGGCTCAACTCTCTGGCAAGAACATTTACCTGATGACCATTCTTTTTATTTTGGCTTTCCTGAATCTCAAGCAGAGCTTAATCCCCAGGCTCGCATTTGGATTAGCTCGACTAAGCGCAAAATTGGCTCTGAATCTGATTTTCCCAAGGTGCAGTGGCATCCCAAAGTGCTTTGGGTTGGAGTTGGTTGTGAAAGAGACACATCAAAAGAGCTAATCGAAACCGCTATTGATGAAACCTGTAAAGCCTATCATTTGGCTACAGAAGCGATCGCAGGAATTGCTAGCATTGATTTAAAAGGAGAC
>CAKZYI010000522.1 GCA_937884735.1 uncultured Pleurocapsa sp. | reverse complement strand
TATTGACTCTAAGATCGTCTATCTCTGTCAAGTCGGCAACGCCCAAAACGTCCATACCCTATTCAAAATCACGAATAATATCGCGATCGCTATCAGTTGAATTAGTATCTAAGATAAAAGTATTTTGTCCTGTATTACCATACAAAATATCAATACCCATACCGCCATTAAGAGTATCATCACCCCCTCCTCCACCAAGGGTATCCCGCCCGTCTGTGCCTTCTAGATAGTCATTGCCTCTATCTCCTAAAACAAAATCATCTCCAAACCCACCAAACCGCCAGTCAATTTGGGCATGACCGCGAAAAAAATCATTTCCCTCATCCCCTTTTAGGGTATCATTTCCACCCGAACCGATCAGACTATCATCACCACTTCCACCGTCTAAACTGTCATCAGAAGTGTAGCCCAATAAAAGATCGTTGTCTGCACCACCAAAAAGAGTGTCATTTCCCGATGCACCCTGAAGAGTATCTAAACCACCACTTCCTGCCAAATAATCATCGTCGTTTCCACCATTTAGGCTGTCGTTTCCGCTACCACCATTCAGGCTGTCATTTCCATTACCACCCAAAAGAGTATCTAGATCATCATTACCAGACAGAAGATCGTTGCCATTAGCCCCTAAGAGACTGTCATTGCCAACCAAACCATCAATAGTGTCATCTCCTCCCAAACCGTTGATAGTGTCGTCATTGTTAGTACCTTGTAAAGAGTCGGCAAACCCTGTAGGTATAGTAGAGCCGACAAAATCACCAGTCAATGAAATATTGTCTAATGCAATGCCATCTAAGTCGATATTGGAGTTATCAAACTGTTGAAATTTGACCCGTACATCTGACCCTAAAGTTAAACCATTGTTGACAGCAAAGCTAGTCAGATCGAAGGAGTGATTTTGATAAGTATTAGTTGATTCAGCTCCAGTTAAACTAATTAAGCTATACCAATCAATTCCATCAACGCTCAAAGCTACTCCATCAGAATATTCCAAACCTGTAAAAGATGGAGACATGGGATGATCTTCGTCATTGTATTCTTTTTGATCGAAGCTCAATTGAATATTACTAAAATTAGTCCCATCAAAGTGAAGGGTTACTTCATTAAGACCATCAACACTACTGCCATCAGCACCACTATGCAAAATTAAATGACTAGAGCCAATGGGATTATATTCTTCTGTCACTTCAATCCTACCAGCACCAGTAGAATTAGTTTCATACATTATGCCCAGATCTCCGTCTTCAAAATCATCATTAAAATCAATAGAAGCGGCTATTACAGAGCCATACACTGCATCGTAAGCATTGACCAAACCAACTCCTGTTAAATCATCATGTCCAGGAGTGTGAATATCCTCTGCTGTCGACTGCAACCGAGTGTAAACCTGTTCTGGAGTAAGATTAGGATCTGCTTCTTCAATTAAAGCAGCGATCGCTGCTGCGTGGGGTGCTGCTGCTGATGTACCAAAGAAATTAGCAAAACCGTCGGCATCATGAGGAATATCGCTACCAAAGAAAGTAGTATTTGTACCATCAATTGCCGCAATATCGGGAGTATTACGTACTTCGACTGAAGCTTTGGGAGTGCCATCGGCTTCAAACAAAATAGTTGTCCCTCCTTTAGAAGTAAAATACTCAGGATTATCTTGATCGAACCAGGGTACAGCTGCAACAGCTTGGGCATTAACCGCTGCGGAATGACCATAAATTGTTGATCCTTCGTTGGGATATTCTGTAGCAACAGGCTCATTTCCAAAATTAACATATTTGAGTTTATTCGGATTGGGGCCAGAATAGTTGAGTATGACTAATTCATATGTTTGAGTAGTACCGCCATTCACAAAAAATAAAATTTCGTTGGGAGATTGACTGCGAACGTTGTCAGACTCCGCCGAAGCAACGTAATTGCCATTAAAATCTAATAAAAACAAGTCTAAATCTGTATCTACTCCATCAACAGCGTTAAAAGGATCGTCCCATTGAAAAGATAATAGAATTTTCTGATTGGGATCTAAAGTAATGCTTTGACTTGTATCGATCGCACCGCTAGTATCGAAGTCATAGTAAGTATAGGAATTGGTAAATCCTATTTGTTCGTCCAAAGCAGCATCGGCCACAAAGTTAACCGTATCCGACTCGAAAGCTTTGTCCGCGCTGTTACCCGCCGAAGAAAAATAAGTTACTCCTTCATTGGTAACTACATCATCAACTGCCTGAGCGATAATTCCATCCTGAAAAAAGGGTTCGGCAAAATAAATAATATCATCAACCAAAACATCAGCATCACCTTTGGTGGGATCTGCTAAATCGCGTATCTGTTGAGCAAAATCTGCTTCACTAATAAAGACTGAGGAAAAAGCCAAATCTGCTCCAGGAGCAAGGTCATGAATTAATTGAGCCATGCCTCTACCTTCATCACTACCATCGTTATCAGGAAGATCTTGCAGCACATTTACTCCATCAGCAGGTAAGTCACCAGACGCAATATCTCCCGCAGCACCGCCTAGGTTGTCGTAACTATCACTCATGATGCCGACAGTAACCCCTGTACCATCATAAGCTTCAGGTAAAGCTTCTCGAACGCGATCGCTTTCATGAACAAAATCAGCTTGACTGGTAATTGCTCCAACATTCGTTATGGGTTTATAAACAGGCAGCACTCCCAATATTCCTTCGTTTTCAAGAGTTCTCAACCCTGGAATTCTTCTCGCGGGAATAGCACCTTCAACAAAATTATTTTCAGGAGATGAAGCAATTACCTCAAAATTAAATGTTTCCAAATGTGGCAGTAATCCCACGACATCTTCCGCCGTAATTCTGACTACTATCTTATTATCATTATTATCTTTAGCAATAAAATTATTAAGACTAGATTCGTCTCCTTTTGCTAGCTCCATTAATTCTTCAGGAACAATAGAAAATCTTTTTTTATTTGGTGCTTCTTTCATTTTGAGCTACGAGAATAGAACGTTCTTATTCACTTTAGCTTTATATTTATTTTCTCAAAACAGTATTATTACTATCAGTATTTTTGCCATAAAATAATATATTTTTTTCTATTATCGCTCAACATTTTTAGGATAAAAGTTATGCAGTATAGCAAAATATTATTGATAAATATGACAGCAGTATTGCTTTACTTTTTTAAGTTCAAGTTTTCCTATATTCTTTTTCTACCTTATTTATATATTTTGGTAATTAAACTTTTAAATCTTTCGTCGCTATCAGTTAATTCTGGATTTTCGGATATATAGCGATTCTCACATACACGAGGTACAGTCTGATGCTCCAGTTTTGACTAATAACCAATGACTAATAACTAATGACTAATAACTAATGACCAATGACTATAAGTCTTAGAAATTTCTGGTACTTCGACTTTTGAGACGAACGAGATTTGCCCTCGAAGATACCGTATCGCATCGCATCTGTAACTTTTTACTTCGCAGATATGACGATCTTCTTATTTGAGCTTTAATTTCATAGATGAGACGGACGGGACTTGCACCCGTAACCTTCTGCATGCAAAGCAGATACTCTTCTTACTTGAGTTACCGCCTCTGATGCAATTAACAATTACATAAATACTATTGCTTTTACTTTCAATACATAATTTTGTAGTTTGTCGTAGATACAGTTACTCAAAAAAACGGCGTTGGTGAATCACGGCATGATTTCATCCCTGTAGCTGTCAAACAGATCTACTAAAAGCTAAAAGCTAAAGGCTAAAGGCTAAAAGCGACGAACAGAAACATTTTGTCCTAAAGGATACCTCTTCGCATATACGTTATACGGTAAATCACCAAAGCCAAAAATCCAATTTATCACCTCGACCACACTCTAAATAGGGAAAACCAGAATTGAGGGTTGGGGTATCCTGCCTAACTTGGTAGTTTTGTTCTCGCTACAATTACATTAAATCGACTATAC
>CAKZYI010000521.1 GCA_937884735.1 uncultured Pleurocapsa sp. | reverse complement strand
ACTCCGACAGTAACTATATATTGACCGTTAGGAATGTCGTATTCCCAAGCAGCAGGGGTTTCAATCGAGTTGGGATTGGCAAAGTCTTGCTGATACTGTAGGTGAATCAGTGAATCTAAAGTGTCTTCTTCTATGGTGTTGCGATCGCGAGTATTGGCAGTAATGTCCAAAGGCACTACATTATCGCTACCTACGCTTTCTTGAGTTATCCAACCATAACCTCGTTCGCTTTTATACTCTAGACCAATATCTTGGGTATATCCTTCTAGGGGCGGTATGGTGGGTGAAGTAAAGTTGAATTTTTCTATCATTGCCAATCTTCTTACTCTATATTTGGATGTTGTTTGAAACATTGAATGATTTCAATATAGAGAAAGTCATTATCAAATCGATCTATCTTTGGCTATGAACTGCAATTTTATTTTCCAACTAAAGTAAGATTTTTTCGCTCAGTTTTGATCAATAGAAAAGAAAAACTTTTAGCTGAAAGCTATATTTTGGAAAAGCGGTGGATTTAGGAGGATCTAGATGTAGCTTAGGAAATAGTAAGATACCCCCCAGCCCACCTTTTATAAGGGGAAGAAGATTAATTATCTCTACAAGTTGTACATCGCGTTTAAGTAAGAATAATTTATTACTTATTACTTTCTTGAGCAGTTAGATTAAAAACTATTGGTTTCAAGCTAGATATGGTTTAAATGCTTCGCAACGCCACAATCGGATCTAGCTTTGCCGCTGCCTTAGCAGGAAATACACCAAAAGAAAGACCGATCGCCCCAGAAACTCCTACAGCCAGTAAAATTGCCACAGGGGAGTCGGTGGGCGCAAGGGGAGACAATGCCCCGACTATTAAGATACCGCTTACTCCAACCACTCTACCGATCGCACCCCCCGCAGCGGAAAGAATAGTTGCTTCATTCAAAAATTGCCACAAGATATCCCCTTCTTTTGCCCCAATCGCCTTGCGTAGACCAATTTCTTTAGTTCTTTCGCTAACGGCTACCAGCATGATATTCATCACCCCAATACCGCCCACAAGAAGAGATATACCTGCGATCGCAGCTAGTAGTACGGTTAGACCACTGGTAATTGTTCCCACAATTTCTTAAACGTCTTTTTGAGTTTGCACGCTAAAGTCATCTTCCCCAGTAATTTGGTGACGCAGACGCAACAGATTTTCGATTTGCAATTTGGCTGCACGAATACTATATTCGTCATAGGCGGCGAAGGAAATAAAGCTTACCTGTGTGCCATAGGGAGACTTGTTACCCACAATTTGATTTGCCATAGTAGTAAGAGGGACATACACCGTCAAGTCTTGGTTTTGACCCAAAAAAGAACCTTTTGATTCTAGAACTCCAATCACTTCTAGATTAATATTTTTGACTCGGATCTTTTTCCAAATCGGGTTTTGTTGGGCAAAAAATTTGTCTGCTATCTCTGAACCCAAAACCACTACTCGGCGGTTACGTTTAACGTCAAAATCATTAAAAAATCTGCCTCGTTCGACTTCAAAACTTCTGACAGTCAAATATTCTGGGGTAGTACCAAGTACCTGTTCGTTCCCATTGCGGTTACGATAACTAATTAGCTGATTCGCTGTAATTTGAGGGGCAACTTCGCTTATAGTAGGTACTTGTTCCTTTATGGCGATCGCATCTGCCCATACCAAGGTTTTTGGCAGATTAAAGGTAGTGCGTCTTTCTTCTTGTGTCCCAGGCACGACAAAGATTACATTAGGACCAAGGGATTCAAACTGTTCGGAAGCTAGATTTTTTGCCCCTTCTCCCACCCCTACCATCGCGATTACAGAAGCGTTGCCAATTACAATGCCCAACATTGTTAGGCTGCTACGCATTTTATTAGCTACCAACGTAGCCGTTGCCATTTTAAAGCTTTCTAATATATTCATTTGATTTAAAAATTAATTTATGACCATTGGAATTTGGATTTTAGGCGATCGCTTAACCAAAAAGCAGTTAAGCCTAAAAAATAATCAAGATAAGAAACAGCAAACTCCCGTTATCTTTATTGAGTCTAGTAAATATGTCAGACAACGACCATATCATCAGCAAAAGTTAGTCTTAGTTTGGTCGGCAATGCGTCATTTTGCTCAAGAGTTAAAAGCAGATAACTGGCAGGTTACCTATGAAAATGCGGTCGATTTTATTACTCCCCTAAGTAAATGGATCGAGCAAAATAAAATTACTGAATTACAAATAACTAGTCCTAGCGATCGCCCTTTTGCTAAATTAATTGAGAATCTGGATTTAAACTGCAAAGTTACTTTTTTGGCAGACAATCATTTCCTGTGGGATCGAGAGGAATTTGTTGCTTGGGCAAAACCTCGCAAGCGTTTGTTGATGGAAGATTTCTATCGTGCCAGTAGAAAGAAATTCAGCATTTTAATGGATGGTAAAAAACCCGTGGGAGGCAAGTGGAATTACGACAAAGATAACCGTAAGCCACCCAAAACAGGATTGCAAACTCCTGCACCTTTAACTTTTGCTCCTGATGCTATTACCCAAGATGTAATTGAACATATTAAACAAGAAAAATTCTCAGATTATGGCAAAATTGAACCTTTTAATTGGGCAGTAACCAGACAACAAGCCCAAGAAGTTTTAGCTTATTTAGTCGAGGAATGTCTGCCTAAGTTTGGCACATATCAAGATGCCATGGTGACAGGAGAATATACTATGTGGCACGGTTTGATTTCTCCTTATCTCAACCTTGGTTTACTCGAACCAATGGAGGTAATTGACGCTATTGAAACGGCATACTATCAGCAAGAATTGCCTTTAAATAGTGTCGAAGGCTTTATTCGTCAGGTAATGGGCTGGCGGGAATATATGCACGGCATTTATTACTTGCAGGACGAAGAATATGGTGAAAACAATTGGTTCGAGCACGATCGACCCCTGCCAAAATTCTTTTGGGATAGTTCAAAAGCAGAAATGAATTGCTTGCATCAAACTCTAACTCAAGTTGAAGAGACTGCCTACGGGCATCATATTCAAAGATTGATGATCCTCAGCAATTTTGCCCTGATTTCTGGCATATCTCCCCAAGAAATCGAGAACTGGTTTCATAGTGCCTTTATTGATGCCTATGACTGGGTAATGCAGACCAATGTCATTGGGATGGGACAGTTTGCCGATGGAGGAATATTGGCATCCAAACCCTATGCTGCATCGGCTAACTATATCAATAAAATGAGCGACTACTGTAGCGGCTGTAAATATCAAAAAAGCAAACGTACTGGCGAAAAAGCCTGTCCCTTCAATTTTTTCTACTGGGACTTTTTAATCCGCCATCAAGACAAATTGCGATCGCTCGGTAGAATGAATTTAGTTTTAAGCCATATAAAAAAGATTTCTGCCGCTGAATCCGAGCAAATATCTTCTTTATCAAAAGAATGGTGGCAAAATAACGGATAGTCATCTTATAGTACTCTATTACTTCTTTTTTGATGTCAAGCAAAAGTTATTATTTCTTATTTTAACCGACTAATTTACCCCGTAGATTCCCCGCTATTTCCACATGATTATCCTACGTTTTCCACATTTTACCCAGGTTTTTCCACAGGCAAAGACGTAGTAATCGAGGGTTGAGTATTAAATAGTGGATTTTAAAAATTACCTATTGTTAATAGTTTATTAATCATGCTTTATGAAGAAAAGTAACAAAAACAATGCCTAAACCCTATATTTATCGTCAGACAATTAATGTTTTAAGAGTTTGCTTCACAGTATGTAACATTGACAAACTCCCCCCTTTTCAGATGACAATAAGATTTGCAAGCCACTTATTAACTGTTGGATAGACATCGGACTTCATATTGAATAAAGGACTCTGTTTTAACCATTGAGTAGCTACTATGTAAAGTCGCTTTTCTATCGAAATTGTGTGATGAGAGTTATGACTGGCTTTATGTAAAAGGTTTGCTTAATCGTTGAACGCGAACTGGCTTCAAGCACTTGAAAGCAGCCATTATTTTCATTCCCATAAACCCAAAATTATTATTAATTGGAGCATTTAAGCAACCATGAACTCTAATGTAAGCATTCTGGCGGAAATACCTGAAGAACTTCATTTATCTCTCAAAAGCTATCTAGAAACTCATCCAAACTGGGATCAAGATCGGGTTTTTGCGGCTGCTCTATCTTTGTTTTTATTACAAAATAACAATGGACAAAGTACCGAAGCATCTCAAAATTACCGAGCCTGTGCCAGAGTTTATTTAGAAACTCTGTTTCAATCAAACTAATGTCGTACAATAAATGTTTTGTTGTATTTACTGCTAATTATTTATTGTGAGTACTGATTCAACTGCATTGATAATTCCTGAGTTAATTGTTGGTTTGGGGAATCCTGAGCCTAAATACGACAATACCAGACACAATATTGGTTTTAATGCGGTTGATGAGCTGGCTAAAATTTGGCAGCTTGATCTAAAAGAAAACAAGCGTTTTCAAGGATTGTTTGCTGAGGGAGTGGCACCAGGAGGAAAGAAAATTCGCCTGCTCAAACCCCTCACCTATAAGAATCGTACGGGACAGTCAGATAGAGCTGAAACGGACAGGAATAAGCTGAGTCCTCAATCTGTAAAGGTTGTTTATGATGATATGGATCTACCTGTCGGTAGGTTGCGTATCCGCTTTACAGGATCTGCTGGCGGACACAATGGCATGAAGTCGATTATTTCTCATTTGGGAAGCAAAGACTTTCCTCGCCTAAGAATTGGTATTGGCAAATCTGGTGGTGGGAAACAAACTGTAGGTCATGTTTTGGGTAAGTTTGCTCCTGCTGAGTGTAAAGTTATTGAAGAAGTTTTATATGTATCTGTCAAAGCGATCGAATTAAGTCTTAAAGAAGGAATCGAACAATCCATGAATCGCTACAATGGGTTTTCAATTGAGACTAATAACTAATAAAAGAGCAATAAAAAACTCCAGCTACCAGACTGGAGTTCATTAGGAGAAAATGAAGGAGGATGCGTGTATTTAATCTGCAATACAAATGAGATTAGATTTGCTACATCTACCCACGAAGATGATTTTGAGAAGATTGTTTGCTTCCGCAGCAATTATTAACTTAGTAATTAAAGATAAAAACTTATGTTTTTGTTTTTTCAATATATTTAGAAGTGTTGCCCTGAGCTAGCTTTAGCTCTGTGTTACCCTGCCTAAAATATGCTTGCTTGTAAACTACGTTTGTTAACTTATATAAATAATATAGCAGATATTGTTAACTTCTGTAACTTTTATTAAAATTAATTGAAAATGACTAGGCAAGAAGTTGGGAACGGAGATGTGTCTAACCTGTTAAACAACATTTATCGTTGTGCTGACAAAAGCAGTTGGTATAGTGATGTAGTAAATGCTTACGATCGCACTAGACCAAGATATCCCAATCAGTTACTTCATAGAGTGCAGGAAATAGGGCAACTACGGTTAGGAAAAAAATTATTAGAAATTGGTTCTGGATCAGGTATTGCTACGATTGAGTTAGCTAAATTAGGACTAAAAGTAGTTGCAGTCGAGCCTAGTTTATCTGCTTGCGATTTAGCTCAAAGTAAATGCGCTGATTATCCTCAGGTAGAATTTATTAACAGCACATTTGAAGAGTATCAACTAACTGGCGATAAATTTGATGCAGTAGTTGCTTCCACCTCTTTTCACTGGGTAACTCCCGAAATTCGCAGCCAAAAAACTGCATCTGTTTTAAGAAATGGTGGCTATCTAATCTTGTTGTGGAATACCCCACCCCAACCTAAAACCGAAGTGCTACAAGAATTAGCAGTTGTTTATAGGACATTTGCACCAGAATTAACTCAACAAGAAGACATCAAAAGTCATCAGCAAAATATAGCTAAATTTGGTCAAGAAATAATTGATTCTGGCTATTATCAAGACCTTATATCAGAACAGATGATTTGTCAGATCGATTACACGGTTGATGAATACCTTACCCTACTAACTACCCTGTCTCCCTATATTAGACTCAAATCATCCCAGCGAAACACTTTGTTAATCGAGTTAAAAAAAGTATTGCAATCAAATTATGGTGATTCTTTGGGATTATCTTATCTTTCTATGCTTCAAGCTGCATGTAAAGTAGATAGTTAAAGCTAGTTGCTAGTCCATAAAAGCTAATAACTGCCATTTTTCAAAATAACTACTTAGTAAACAAAAAATTGTGACACTTTCGACTGATAAACTCAAACCAGATTGGGCTGGAGAAGACTTTCTTTCTCGCTTTGTAAATCTATTGATTAAAACCAAGCCAATATATAGCATTATGCAACGGCAAGCACGACAGGTATTAATCAAGACAGCAGAAAAAAATGGTATTCCTTGGCGTAGAAATTACCAAGCGTTAGAACAATCTGGTGCCAAAGATTTATTAGATTCCCTGACAAATCCCAGCTTGGTTTATCCTGACTATTATCAAGTGCCTTTTCATGCCTACAATGACGGCAATCTTTGTTGGCAGGCTGCATTTGAAGCAGCCTCGGCTACTTATTCAATGGGTTTACGAGTGTGGAAAGATGAAGATATTACGTGGCAAGATGCACAAAAAAGACTGCGCCATAGTTTATATCGAGTACTAGAACAATATACTTCTGCAACAGTAAACAATATTCTCGATTTGGGATGTTCAGTTGGGATCTCTACTCTAAAATTACATCGCTATTTTGCCCAAAAACAAGATACTTCCGTCAACACTATTGGTTTAGACTTGTCGCCCTATATGTTGGCGGTGGCAAAAACTACAGACAAAAACCATGAAATATCTCAATGGATACATGGTTTAGGAGAAGCTACCAATCTAGCTAATAACTCTCTAGATCTAGTCACTCTGCAATTTGTAATCCATGAGTTACCCCGTCACGCAACCAAAAATATCTTTAGGGAAGTATTACGTATCCTCAAGCCAGGTGGGGTAATTGGTGTGGTGGACAATAACCCTAAATCTCCAGTTATTCAAGGCTTACCGCCAGTGTTATTTACTTTAATGAAAAGTACTGAACCTTGGAGTGATGACTACTATACTTTTGATGTAGAAGAGGCGATTAAAGAAGCGGGTTTTGACTATCAAACTACTGTTGCTAGCGATCCTCGTCATCGTACTATTGTTGGTATCAAACCAATTTAAAGTCTAAATGTGATTCCACATTCTGCACCCAAAAAACTATCCCCTTCTTCTCCAAGTTGATTAACGTATTTAATTCCTCCATAACCGCCTACGTTATGATGAATAGGCAATGCTACGCCCGTTTCTAGCTGCCATGTTGGATGAGTATCCTCATCATCTTGATTTGTATAGCGATCGTCTAATTCTGAGATTCCAATTCCAGGGCTAAAATATAATAGGGGATAACCTGCCTTGGCTGAAAGAGGAAAAGAGAAGCGCAGGCTGAGAAATGTAGATAAATCAAAATAACTTTTTTCAACGCTATTTCCTTTAAAGATACCTACTATTTCTGCATCAAGACGAATATTTTCTTGTAGCTTTATGCCGCCAAAAAAATTACCTCCAGAATGAGGTCTAGAAGTCTCCAAAGTAGGAAAATATATACCCAAAATAGTTGAAACTAAATAATCAGCTATTCCAGTATCATGGGAAACAGTTTTTTGATATTTAAGAATATTTGTCTTAGCTTGCAAAATAGTTTTTAGCTGCTGTTGGTCTAATTTACCTTGTGATAGGGTAAAAATATTTTCACAGTCGTTGCTAGTTGCATAGTTTTTGACTATAGATTTTCCACAGGAATACTGATAGTCTTTATAAACTAAAATTTCGTTAGCATTTACCTGATGGCTGTCATTAAAAACTGCACCAATAACCAGCCAAAATAATAACTTTTTATTTAAACTTAAAAACTGAGACATTAGTTTTTTATAGCGATCAATTACAAAAATAATATATAGCAATCCTATCTAGCTTACCTATTTATCTATGATTCCCACATTTTGCAATTCATAACCAATAATATAAAGTTGGAAACCAAGACTGTTCAAAATCATGCCGAGTAATGCGATCGCTCTAAAGTTTTTTTTTGCACATGTCATCAACAGTAAATTTAATTTTGTACAAGTATTTATACTCAAACTTTCAGGCTAGATGGAGTTTAAGTAGCAATTTATACTTTTTTTTTTAGATCGAAAAGATAAATTAAGCACTATAAGAAATTTAAGATAGCTTCTAGGGTTCCGATATACCACAACATTGGTAGATGCTGGTCCGAGAGAAGCAAGTTATCTAATAAGGCATTTAACAATTATTAGATAGCTCCACGGCGGGACAAAAGCCCGGGAGGATTTAACACTTACAGTAAGGTAAAGTGTTGATTTTCCTGGGTTTTTTGCATTTAAAGTAAATTTCAAGAGGAATAATTTGATGAGCGAGCAATCTCCGTTTCAACCACCTAGTAGCGAAGCGCAACAAGCTTTAGACAAAGAACGTCAACTACCTCTTACAGGGTGGCAACAGGAGGTAGACAGAGGCTTAGAGTATGGTTTAGAAGCAGCAGAAAGTATTAATGACCGAACTATTTCTACTTTTTCGCGGGGAGAATTACCCCACTATGCAGGGATTAATACCTTCATGAAAGCTCCCTATTTAGAAGATGTGAATCAAGTAGGTAATTATGACGTAGCAATCATCGGCGTTCCCCACGATTCTGGCACCACCTATCGCCCTGGTACTCGTTTTGGACCTCAAGGTATTCGTCGAATTTCGGCTTTATATACACCTTATAACTTTGAATTGGGAGTAGATTTACGAGAACAAATTACTCTCTGTGACGTGGGAGATATATTTACCATTCCTGCTAACAATGAAAAGTCTTTCGATCAGATTTCCAAAGGTGTGGCTCATGTGTTTAAATCGGGAGCACTTCCGATTATTTTAGGGGGAGATCATTCCATTGGTTTTCCTACTGTTAGAGCTGTGTGTCGCCATTTAGGGGATAAAAAAGTTGGAATTATTCATTTCGATCGCCATGCGGACACTCAAGAGACAGACTTAGATGAAAGAATGCACACCTGTCCTTGGTTTCATGCTACCAACATAGTCAACGCCCCTGCCAAGAATTTGGTACAGATGGGTATTGGTGGTTGGCAAGTACCCCGCCCAGGGGTAAAAGTATGTCGGGAAAGGGCGACCAATATCTTAACCGTTACTGATATTACCGAAATGGGTTTAGATGCTGCTGCTGATTTTGCCATCGAACGAGCCACAGACGGCACAGACTGTGTTTATATTAGCTTTGATATCGACTGCATAGACGCAGGCTTTGTCCCTGGTACTGGTTGGCCCGAACCTGGCGGTTTGTTGCCCCGCGAAGTCTTATATTTGCTCAAAAGAATAGTACAAGAAACTACCGTGTGCGGAATAGAAGTGGTTGAAGTTTCTCCACCCTACGACGTTAGTGATATGACTTCATTAATGGCTACTCGCGTTATCTGCGACACTATGGCACATCTAGTTATATCGGGACAGCTACCCCGCGAATCTAAGCCTGATTATATTCAAGAAGAAGCCCAAGTAGTAGACCAACCTTGGAATTGATTACTAATTACTAATTACTGATTACTAATTATTTAAAAAATGCACGAAACAGATATGACCAAGGCTTTAATCTTGACGATCAAAGATTGGTATTACGCTCAACCCGAACAGCCCAAGATAGATAAGATTCACCTTGTAGTGGGTAAGTTCACCTGTGTCGAACCCGTTAGTTTGCAGTTTGCCTTTGAAGTTCAAACTCGCAATACTTTTTTGGAAGGAGTCAAACTAGCCATTCGAGATATTCCTCTAATTGCTTTTTGTCATAGCTGCCAACTAGAATAAAAGCCCGAAATTGGATTGCAATATAGCTGCCCCGACTGCAAATCACCAATGGAAGATATTCGCTCTGGTAGGGAATTAAAAATCGATCGCATTGAATATAGTGCAACTACTAATTCGGTTGTTAATTAATTATTATTTTTGGTGAGCAATACAAAACTACATTTTTAAATACCAACAATTTATGTTCCTTGCCCACCCTACATGTTCCTTGTTCCTCGTTCCTCATTCCTTGCTCCTTGCTCCTTGTTCCTTAAAACCATGCACCAAACCTTTGACGCTGCTATTGAATTAAATTTGCTCCATGCCAACCAAGAAGGGGCAAACCATAACCGAGAACATTTTGATCGCTGGGGCATTACTTGTCTCAATATTATGAGTAGTCCTGGGGCGGGCAAAACCGTCCTTTTGGAGAAAACCCTGGCTGCATTACAAGATAAATTAAGCATGGCAGTCATTGAAGGAGATATGACCACCGAACTAGATGCAGATCGTCTGCGACAGTACGGTGTTCCTGTAATTCCCATTAATACAGGTCGTTCTTGCCATTTAGATTCTAAGATGGTGGCTGGAGGGATTCACACCCTGCAACATCAACACAATCCCGAAAATATTGACCTAGTTTTAGTAGAAAACGTAGGTAATTTAGTTTGTCCTGCGGAGTTTGAAGTGGGGGAACACGCCAAAGTTGCCTTATTGAGCGTGACTGAAGGAGAAGATAAACCCCTGAAATATCCCGTTATGTTTCAAGAAGCAGATTGTTTGTTGATTACCAAAACGGATTTAGCTCCCTATTTAGATGTCGATTTGGAGAAAATTATTGCTAATGTGCGCCAAATGAACTCTGATGTAGCAATTATTTCTGTATCCTCTAAAACAGAAAAGGGGTTAAATATTTGGTTTGATTGGCTACTAAATAGAGTAGCGACCAATAAGTTAGATAATAACTGTTTTAAGTCTAATTAAAATATCTAAATAGCTTTATATATTTTTGATTTGAATACTTCAATTAAGTCTATCTCATACTCCTTATAGTTTCATTTTTAAATAATCAATAATGGGAATTAAAAATAACAGAATAGTTTCGATAGTTAGCATATTTTTCGCTAGTTTAATTCTAACTATTAGCTGTTCTCAAACGCCAGATACTTCCAATACTTCTACACCAGAAAATGCTCCTCAAGGGGAAGCAATTGTAATTGGGTATAGTAATTGGGCTGGCTGGTGGCCCTGGGCGATCGCCGAACAAGAAGGAATTTTTGCCAAAAATAATGTCAACGTAGAAATGAAATGGTTCGATGGTTATCTCGAATCTATGAATGCTTTTGCTGCGGGAGAATTGGATGGCAACTGTCAAACTCTCAACGATACTATTTCTTTTGCAGGAGATTCAATTAACGGTCAAGTAGCAGTATTAGTTAATGATAATTCTGCTGGTAATGACAAAATTATTGTGACAAAAGATATCAACACAATAGAAGATTTAAAAGGCAAAAAAGTGGCTGTAGAAGAAGGAGTAGTAGATGATTTCTTGCTAACTCTAGCCTTAGAATCTAAGGGCATGAAACGAGATGATGTAGAAATTGTTCCCCTAGAAACTGGTGCTGCTGCTGCTGCTTTTGCTGCGGGACAAGTTGATGCTGTTGGTGCTTTTCCTCCTTTTTGGTTAACTGCATTAAA
>CAKZYI010000520.1 GCA_937884735.1 uncultured Pleurocapsa sp. | reverse complement strand
AGTCGTATTACGGGAAATATGGAGGGGGCACCCATAGATGATGCGATCCAAGTTGACGATCGCGAGTGTGTCCGTGTAATCTATCAACTGTTAAACAAAGAAGGCTTGTTTATGGGTGGATCGGTAGGTATTAATGTGGGTGCTGCCGTGGCTCTAGCCAAACAAATGGGTCCTGGTCATACAATAGTTACAGTTTTGTGCGACGGTGGAGGAAGATATCAATCTCGTCTTTATAACCAAGAATGGCTGGCTTCTAAAGGTTTGTAGGCTGGAATTTAATCGGTAATTATCTAAAAAGCGAACGCCTAATCTGAGGAAATCGCTTTTCAACTGCTTGGGTATCTAGAGAGTTTCCAACACTTCAGCATTTTGAATTAGCCATTTCGAGTCTTGGCGGATCAATTGATAGCGCACCAAAAGATTGTCATCATAGGATTGAGCGTTGTCCAATTGTCCAGATTGATAATGTTGAGCGGCTTCTTTTACTTCAACATCGACTACTGCCTTGTTGGGATTATTAGGATCGACTTTCGCCGATTTCATTTTGATTTGATGCTGATATTCCCGATAAAAGTTGCCCGTTTTATACGCCATAGCGCGATCGCGCCAAGTAGTTAACAAAGGCTCTGCCAGTATACTGTTCAACTCAGAAATTTGATATTCTTTGCCAAAAGCTGCTGACTTGCTAGACAACCATTTTTCAATTACCTGCTGGGATTTTTCCGTAAAGGTTAGCTCTGGTTTTGCTACTGCGGGTTTGGCTGGGGGTAATTCAATTGCGGGGTCGGAAATAGCGATCGCAATTCGCGCTTTGGCATTCTGCTGGCTAGGATTAAGAAATAATTTTGTCGCCATAAATCCTATTGCACCTACGCCAAAAATCAAGCCAAGAATAAATAACCAGCCTTTCATACGAGTAGCAGGATCTATTTTTCTTTTACCCGCCATCTTCTTTTGTTTGGCTTGACCCTGAGCCTTGTACATTACCGATGCAGGGACAGCTCTTTTCCTAGGCTCCAAGGGTAAAGAAAGAGACATAGCTTGGGGATTGGCTGATTTCTTTCTATGACCATTGCGAGGAGACGAAGGGCGATGTTTGGCTGGAGACTTCGCCTTTGGTTTGCCCGTAGTTTTTCCCTGACGAGTTGCACCCTTAGCTCCTCGTTCTATGGTAGCTGTTGTTAGACGATTTCCTTTGGGGGTATTTTGAATTATTTGATTTGCCGAAACTACCGTTTCCGATGATTTTTTTTCACTTATAATGCTGCGCCAGCGAGATAAAACACCAATTCCGTTTTGTTGAGCAGGGTTTGGCGCTTCTATTGTCGATTGGCTAGATGCAATGGATGCAGTTTCCGCCGTAACCAATACAGTAGAAGGAGTAAGCTTGTCTAAATAAGCCTGAACTTCGCGATCTGCAAAATACTCCTTAAGAGTTAGTTTGGTGTCAACTAGATCGACAAATTGAATCAGTACATCTTCATGTAGCCATTTTTCGGTGTAAAAACACATTCCAGGTAACAAATCAGCACTACCTGGAGCATGTTGCAAAACTTGATTTAGTTTGCTTGTATCTTGAGTCTTATGAACTTTAGCGATCGCTTTTTCCGTGTGTCCTAGCAACAAAGCACATACTGCTTGTTCCCAGGTTACATCTTGCTTTTCGCTTAAATAATCTAACTTACGCTGGGCTCTCAAAACCAATTCTGGCTTCTTGCCTGTAAATCCTTGCCCCAAAAGAGCATATACCGCCAAATAGCTGCCAATAGCAGAATCATTTTGACTTTCCTTATCAAACAGTTGCTTTTGCTCGATAGAAGTCAAATAAGTTCTTAGCTGCTGAATAAAACACAAAAACTGATCGAAGCTCAATCCAGATAGATCTTCACCTTTACCTTCAATTCCTTCACGCTGTGTCAGCATGTCTTGCAACAGATGAAATCCCTTAGCCCTAGGTGCAGAATTGGGCATATTTTGAGAGATCAACTCCAAAACACGATAGGGACGTAGTTTGTATAAATCCAATTCTAATTCTTGTTTAACCAGAGGAAACAAGTTTTCTTGATTAAGTATATCGATTCCCAGTTGGCTAGAAATGGCAGCCGCTTCGTACTCCCTTCTATGCCACTGCTCTCGACCCAACTCCATATAGGCTAATGCCAAAGCTAAAATAATATTTTCTTGGGTTGCAACATTGACCTCTTCGGAGTTTTGTTGCTGAAACTGACTAAATTCTTGACTGTTATAGTATTCAATCCCTTGGGTGAGAACTAATTCATATTCTCCCAGCTCCTGCATGATTAACAATGCGCCAACCAACTCAGAATTAGGAATGTCAATCGTTGGATTTATGGTGGAGTTGTCTACAATCGCCGTATTAGCAGTGCTAGAACTATCTAGGATTGGCTCTAGTACTTCTTTCGCCTCTGTAGTTTCCTCTAAAACTTCCTCTGTGTCTTGGTTGTCCTCACTTACCTCTGGAACTTCTAACGGTTCGACAGGCTGCATATTGACCAAAAACTGAGCATCATATTCTACCCTTGTTTGTGAGTCTGATAAAATCTGGTAAGCTTTTTTAATCAATGCCTGGCGCGCTTCGATGGCATACTCGTTAAATTCTCGGCGAGGCTGTTGCAGCAAGCGATCGCTATAAGCTTGTTCTAGCTGTTGATCGGTAGCCTTGATCGGTACGCTTAAGATTCGGTAATAGTCGAGGGGGATTCGCATTTCGGATTAGTTCCTCTGGACGGCTTTAACGTCCTGGTAAGTGACGACAGTAAGAATTAGAAAATAGTCAATTTGACCGCAAAACTTAATAATGGATACAAGCAAATTGAAATGCCTTCGCGGATCTAGATTGTGACAGTTCCACTTTTAGCCAGCATTCTAACGCAATATTCTCCAGTGTAGAAAAAATTTAGAATTAGTTAAATAAAATACAGAAAAATATTAACTTTAGTAAATAGCGTAAATAACCATGAACAAATCACTCCCAAAAATAATTGTTATCGACGACGATCCCACAGGTTCTCAAACGGTGCATAGTTGTTTATTGTTGCTACGTTGGGATATTGACACCCTCAAACGAGGTTTGTTGGATGATGTGCCGATTATGTTTATTTTGAGCAATACTAGGGCAATGACCCCAGAACAAGCAGCCGCTACAACCCAAGAAGTTTGTCACAATCTCAAAATTGCGATCGCCGAAGCGAATATTGAAGATTTTTTAGTTGTTAGTCGCTCTGATTCCACCTTGCGGGGACATTACCCCATTGAAACGGATGTAATTAGTGATGAATTAGGTGGTTTTGATGCCCATTTTTTAACTCCTGCATTTTTTGAAGGAGGAAGAATTACAACAGATAGTACCCACTACTTGTTGATTGATGGAGTCAAAACCCCTGTGGCAGAGACAGAATTTGCCAAAGATTCGGTGTTTGGCTATAGCCATAGTTATTTACCCGACTATGTAGCGGAAAAAACTAGCTATGGAATCAAAGCAGATGAGGTTGTTAGGTTTTCCCTCTTGGATATTCGTAATGGTCAAATAGAGAGTAGTTTATTAGAACTAAAAAATAATCAGTGCGTTGTCGTAGATGGAGAAAGTCAGGCTGATTTCGATTTATTTGCTCAAGCAGTTTTGACAGCCACAACCAAGGGAAAAAGATTTTTATTTCGTTCTGCTGCCAGTTTATTAACTTCTTTAGCCCAATTGGGTCAACAGCCTACATCTCCAGAGAAAATGAACAGCTACAAGCCCACAGATAAGCCTGGTGTAGTTTTGGTAGGTTCTCATGTAAAAAAAACTACTCAACAGCTAGCCAAACTGTTAGAAGAAGAAATGGTGGCTGGTATTGAGGTTGATGTAGTACGTTTGCGCGATCTTCCCCAAGAACGAGACACAATTCTTAATGAAACTTTGGATACCCTTGAAAAGGTATTTAATCAGGGAAAAACCCCTGTAGTTTATACCAGTCGTCAAGAATTAAACTTTTCTGATATTCAACAACGGTTAGAATTTGGCGTAGAAGTATCGGCACTTTTAATGGATGTGGTCAAGGGTTTACCAACATCTACTAGTTTTTTGATTAGCAAGGGAGGAATTACTTCCAATGATGTATTGAGCGTAGGTCTAAATCTGACCGCAGCTAGACTTTTGGGACAAATATTGCCTGGATGTTCGGTAATTCAAACCGAGCCGAATCATCCCCAATTGCCAAATTTACCCGTAGTCTTATTTCCAGGTAACGTTGGAGATCCTAGTAGTTTAGCCGCTGCTTGGTCTCGCTTAATGTTTTCCTAATACTTCAATCAGAGAAATCTACGTTACCATGTGAAGCGTAAAAACTACCTCAAAAGGTAGATATACGTAGATATACGGAGGATCGGGACGGTTGCATGACTTTCGAGCCTACTATCTCCTTGGACAAAACTGACGATCTGCCTGATTCGTCACCCTTGGTTAATAGCTATTCCCAAATTGGTATCAAAAACGATGGTGACCAACTTTTACTCACATTGCCCACTCAAGCAGAGATAAATTCTGAATTACCTTGGTCAGAGACTTGGCAAGAACTAAAACATCTGTTAAAAACCAAGGAGCAATCTTGGCAAGTAGGCACAAAAGTCTGTAAGGTTGCCCAAGATAGACTGCTAGACGCTAGACAGTTTCAAACCAAAGAAGAACATATCGATGATGTAAAACTATCTATAGTA
>CAKZYI010000519.1 GCA_937884735.1 uncultured Pleurocapsa sp. | reverse complement strand
GTTCCCAGAATCGAAGATTCTGGACGAAGCATAGCTTCGTGTCCCCCAGTCCCCCAGTCAAACCAAATAAGTAACTTAGATGAATCGGATTTAGTATTAGAACCCATCCCGCATTAATTGGGGATATAGCCCTTCTGGGTTGTCATACCACCAAATCTCGCTGTCGGTACAGGCTTCAATTCTATCTGGTTTTCCATAGCGTTGAGCGATCGCTTTTTTGTCAAGGGATTTCATAAAAATAAACCTAAACTGGGGCAAACTCCCAGGTTCGATCCAACTATTGGTATACCAGTAGCGATTGCTATTCCAGGTTGAAGGCTTTCCTTCTGTTCTAATTGTGGCGATTTGTATATTACGTTGAGAAAAAGCAATTAAGGGCTTTGATTGCCAATATTCGGCTAGTCCAGCTTGGGGTTGATTGAGATTGAAACAATTGGCGTAGGCGGGGGGAGATAATATATCGGAGATTGATGTAGATTTTTGAGTTAGTAAGGATGCAGATGAGATTATACTAATAGCTACTATTGCTGCTATGGTAATGTTTTTTGTCTGCTTGATTTTTTCTAACCATAAGCTGGCTAAAACTATAGCTATTAAACCAGGAGAATAGTATACAAATATTAAATATCTAGCATGGGGAATAGTTGTATATTTCCCAAGAACTATTACTGCAAGTATATTAGAAATTACCGCCATGATTATATACGGGCAGACTATTAGTTTAAAAGTATGTTTGTTTTGATTTTTACTCGATCTTGTAGCAGCATTAATTATATTTTTTTTGCTTAAAATTAATGTAAATACTGTTAAATATATCAAGGGAATAATTATACTAAAAAGCAAAAAAGCTTGCTCGCTAAATTCTGCTTTCCATAGGTCAATAACGATTGTTTTAAATGATATAAATATTTTGTCAAACTTTATTTCTACTGTTGTGGTGGCTGCCAAAGGATCGATATACTTGTTGTATATATATGCTATTAAAGAAGCCGAAAATATAAGCTGACAAAATCGTTTGACTCTATGTTTAACAAAAAATATATATGCCTTGCTAGCAAAAGTAATAGTAGCAATAAACGGAATTGTAAAACAGATAGCAAATAGTAAATCAGAAGCCGTAGTTAAAATAGCAAGAACTAAAACAATTAATAAAGAAAATATTTTACCTGTACGAAGATAGTTTAGGCTGGCTGCTAAAGCAAATAAAGAACTAAGATAAGTTCCAAAAAGAATATAGGTAGCTAAAAAATATATATAAGGTGCAATAAATCCTTGAACGTTATCAAAAACAGATACATATATATTGGTAAAAAGTAAAAAAACTCCTAGCAAAAGAACTAATAAAATTCCTGTATTCTTTCCTCCCATCTCTTTATAAATCCAGCAGCAACCAAACACCAAAAAACTAGCTTGTACTAAACTGTATACGGCAATTGACCACCACGAATTTTGAATCAACCAGTTAGTTAGCAGAAAGCCTAAAGTATCAGGAAAATAATATGGTGCATCTGGTAATTGCCATCCCCAAAAATTGTCGAGGTTTGCCTTCAAATCTAAAAACATTGTTGGAAGTTGAATAATATCTGCATCTGTCAAAATGTCGCTTGTCCCAGGAAACAGATAAAAGCCACGAATACAGGTAATTAGAACTAACAAAACAAAGCACAGCCATCCTCCACAATGCAATACTCTATTTAGCCAGCTATCATGAGATATTTTCATAGAAAGAATATGAGGTAAATTGAGATTTATGTATAAACCTGCAAAAGCATGACCTATATTAAATCATCAATGTCTACATTAGTTATGGACAAAGAATAGCCATGATTTTTAGCCAGCCAAACTCCAATATTGTAGAAATTCTTCAGCAAAGAGCTATTTCTCAACCTAATAAAATAGCCTACATTTTTCTTAAAGATGGTGAAAATCAAGAATTTAGGCTAACTTATCAAGAGCTAGAATCTAAGGCAAAAGCGATCGCACTAGAACTACAGCAAAGAGTTAGTATAGGTTCAAGAGCTTTATTAGTATATCCTTACAATGCTGGTTTAGAGTTTATTGTGGCTTTTTTTGGCTGTCTTTATGCAGGAGTAGTTGCTGTACCCTGTCATCCTCCTCAAAATCGCTTGACAACAATAGAAGTGCAGAGTCGTTTTACTTCAGCAGTGGCGGAGGTAGTTTTAACTGAATCTAGTTTGTTTAATAAATTGCAGACTCAGTTATCTCAATTAACTAAGAATTTACAGTGTTTGAACACCAAAAAAATTAATAACGTTCCAAATAACTACACCGCAGTAAAAATTAATCCTGATAGCTTGGCTTTTCTACAATATACTTCTGGTTCGACAGGAGAGCCAAAGGGGGTGATGATTAC
>CAKZYI010000518.1 GCA_937884735.1 uncultured Pleurocapsa sp. | reverse complement strand
GTTGCCACAACTTTGTCTTTTGATGAAGATGTACCCCCAGATGTTGTGGCGGTAACTGGAGCATCAGTAGCAGTATTACTGGCAGAAATTCCCTTTAAAGGACCAATGGCCGCGGTAAGAGTAGGTTTGGTAGGAGACGATTTTATTCTCAATCCTACCTACAAAGAAATTCAAAAAGGCGACCTGGATATTGTGGTTGCGGGGACTCCCGATGGGATTGTCATGGTTGAGGCTGGGGCAAATCAATTGCCAGAGCAAGATGTGATTGAAGCAATCGATTTTGCTTATGAAGCTATTCAAGAGCTGATTCAGTCTCAACTAGAATTAATCAAAGAGTTAGATATTGAAATAGTTACAGCCGAGCCTCCCGTTGAAGATGAAAGCCTAATTAATTTTATTGTCGATCGCGCTACAGATGAGATCAAAAAAGTTTTGTCTCAATATGATTTAGACAAAAAAGCTCGTGATGTTGCTCTAGTCGAAATCAAGCAGACTAAAATAGTCGATGCGATCGCTCAATTACCAGAAGAAGATCCTATTGCAGTTGCAACAGCAGAAGATGCTAAAGCCATTGGCAAAGCTTTTAAGAAGCTAACCAAAAAGCTAATGCGGGGTCAAATTATTGATGAAGGAATTCGAGTTGATGGTAGAAAACTAGACCAAGTGCGACCTATTTCTTCTAAAGTAGGCATATTACCCAATCGAGTTCATGGCAGCGGGCTATTTAATCGGGGTTTAACCCAAGTCCTTTCTATTGCCACTCTGGGAACGTCGGGAGATGCCCAGGATACCAGAGACGATCTGACCATTCAAGACGAAAAACGCTATCTTCATCACTACAATTTTCCTCCTTATTCCGTAGGCGAAACTCGACCAATGCGATCGCCTGGGCGTAGAGAAATCGGTCATGGTGCATTAGCCGAAAGAGCTTTGCTACCAGTACTACCCAGTGTAGAAACCTTCCCCTATGTATTGCGGGTAGTTTCTGAAGTTTTATCTTCCAATGGTTCGACCTCAATGGGTTCAGTATGTGGCTCGACTTTATCTCTAATGGATGCAGGAGTACCTCTATCTAAACCTGTTAGCGGTGCAGCAATGGGTCTAATCAAAGAAGGCGATGAAGTGAGGATATTGACTGATATTCAAGGCATTGAAGACTTCTTGGGAGATATGGACTTCAAAGTAGCAGGTACAGATGTCGGTATTACTGCTTTACAGATGGACATGAAAATTACTGGACTTTCTGTAGAAGTTATTGCTGAAGCCATCCAAAAAGCTTTACCTGCTAGAATACACATTTTAGATGAGATGCTCAAAGCAATTTCTAAACCCCGCGAAGAGTTATCTCCCTATGCACCCAGGTTGTTGACTATGAAAATCGACCCTGAATTGATTGGCATGGTAATTGGACCTTCAGGTAAAACAATCAAAGCTATTACCGAACAAACTGGTGCCAAAATTGATATTGAAGACGATGGAAAAGTCATAATTGCTGCTGTGGAAGCAGACAAGGCAGAGATGGCGCGCAAAATGGTGTTTAATATTACCCGCAAACTCAATGAAGGGGATGTTTATGTAGGCAAAGTCACTAGAATCATTGATATTGGTGCTTTTGTCGAAATTTTGCCAGGAAAAGAAGGAATGATTCATATTTCCCAGTTAGCCGAAGGCAGGGTAGGCAAGGTAGATGATGAAGTAGCCGTGGGAGACGAAATTGTCGTTAAAATACGAGGCTTCGACCAAAAAAACCGTCTCAATCTAACTAGATTAGGCATCCACCCAGACGAAGCAGCAGCAGCAAGAGCAGAAGCATCATAGACATATCAAAGATGAGGGAAGAGGACACGCTAATATTTGTTTCTTCGCCCTCATCATTCATAATTTATCCCTTATTGTTATCCCAAAGGAATTGCTGTAACTTTTTTAGTTGCCAACACTCTAATTTTAACTACTAGCTCATTTTGCATAGATTCAGTGCTACCACCCAAAGCAGTCTGAGGTTTTGCCATGACATCAACAGCACCAGCCTTCATTACTTCGTAAATATTATCTATGTCGGTTTTTTGAACTGCATTGCTCAAAACAAGAATTGGTGTGGGATATTTTGCCATTACCTGCTTGGTAAATTCTAAGCCATCCATCTGAGGCATTTGTAGGTCAGTACAGATTACATCAGGATTAAGCTGATTCACCATATCTAATCCTTCTTTACCATTACTTGCCTTGCCAATAACCTCAATATGAGGAGAGGAACTTAAAATTTTCTCATAAATGTTGATTGCTACAGCAGAATCTTCAACTAATAAAACTCTTATTTTCGCCATGATAATTAATTTTATGATGAGTAATTTATTTGAGGTTTAAATTTTGAATTACCACCTCTACTTCCTATAATTCCCTGACTCGTTCAATATATTTCAATCATGGAAAAATTAGTTTAAACAGATGCAAAAAATCCATAATTTAGATAGGGCGTGCGATCAATTAAGGGGAAGAATGCTTTAGTTTTGGCTAATGGCTAATTAAGATGTACCCTACAAATATAAAAATTGCCATGGTTAAAAATATTAATTGAATTGCCAAGCAAAATAAACATTAGTTGAATACTAGTCAAGAGGAATAGGCTGAACTTTTTTAGTTGCCAAAAATCTAATTTTGACAATTAATTCATTTTGCATGGAGTCAGAATTTCCACTAGAAGCCGTTTGAGGCTTGGGCATAACGTCAACAGCACCAGCTTTCATTACTTTATAGATGTTGTCAACATCCGATTTTTGCACTGCATTACTTAGAACTAAAATAGGAGTGGGATATTTTGCCATTACTTGCTTGGTAAATTCCAGACCATCCATTTCTGGCATCTGTAAGTCAGTGCAAATTACATTAGGTTTCAATTGTGCAACCAAAGCCAGTCCTTCCTTACCATTTTTTGCTTTACCAATAACCTTAATATGAGATGAAGAACTCAACATTTTTTCATATATGTTGATCGCAACTGTGGAATCTTCTACAAGTAAAACCTTAATTTTTGCCATGATTATTGATTATGTGCTTGCGGTATTCTTTAGGACTAATTATTGATTACTAAATTACTCAGAATATGGCACTTCAGTTAATCGTCTTAAAGTTTGGAATAAAAGTTGCTGATCGAAGTCACCTTTGGTGAGATAAGCATTTGCTCCTGCTTCTTTGCCACGACGTTTGTCTTCTGGAGATGCCAAAGTCGTTATCAAAACAATAGGTAATTGAGCGTACTGACTATTTTGACGAATGTTAGCGGTCATTTCCAAACCACTCATCTCAGGCATTTCCACATCCGACAGAACAATATCAAATTCTTGAGCCTGGACTTTTTGCAATCCAATCAAACCATTTTCGGCAACAGTTACGTTGTATCCAGCACCCTTCAATAAACGTTGCATTTGAGTGCGAATAATAATGGAATCTTCCACAAGAAGTAATCTGTTTTGGGGAGATTTAGTTTCTGTTGAACTAACAACACTGCGCCAATTGCCATTTCTTAGAGAATGCAATAAATCAGGAGGATTAAGGAGCATGCAAACTTCTCCACTCCCCAAGATGGTTGCTCCTGCAATGTTAGGAATGCGCTTAAGTAATTTACTTTGGGGTTTAATGACAATATCTTGTTGATCGATAAGGTCGTCGACGATTATGCCAAAATGCTCTTTATCAATTTGAAGAATGATGCAGCAAAGGTTATTTTTTTGCTGATAGTCTTCAGGTGTAGGCATTTGTAAGAGGCTGGTAAGCCAAGTTATAGATATGGGTCGATCTTCAAAAGTAATTGTGGGTTTGCCTTCAATCTCATAAATCTCTGTTTTTGGCAGAGTAATCATGGTTTGAATAAACTCTAAAGGTAAAGCGTAATGAGTTTGATTGAGATCTACAATCAAAACTTTGGTAGTTGCCAGGCTTGTATTCAAACGTACTTGAAACTTACAGCCATTACCAGGAGTAGAAGTTACTTGAATTGCACCTTTAAGCTTTTCGACATTAGCACGAACTACGTCTAAACCAACTCCTCTACCAGAAAGTTCGGTAATTTCTGTACGAGTGGAAAAGCCAGAGGCGAAAATCAAAGATTGAATTTCTGATTCGCTCATTGCCGCTAGCTGTGCTGCTGTACGTACATTACGGCGTAGGGCAGTATTTCTAATGCTAGCTAAATTTAAACCCCGTCCATCATCAATAAGTTCAATACCAATGCTGCCACCTGTTTGATAACCCCGTAGAATGATAGTTGCCTTGGGAGATTTATTATAAATAATTCGCTCTTGGGGGGTTTCAATCCCATGATCTACCGCATTCCGAATCAAATGTAGTAGAGGATCTTTAATTTCTTCTAGGATCTTCTTATCAGCTTTGGTGTCTCCTCCTTCAATGATTAATTCAATTTCTTTTCCTTGCTGGCGGGCTAAATCCCTTACCATTCGAGGATAAATGTTGAATACCGTAGACAAAGGTAACTGTCTCAAGCCTTGAATGCCTGTTTCTAAGCGATCGCTTATAATGCCAAGACTAGCGATATCTTCACTGGCTCTTGTTTTAAGCTCGTTGGCGAAACCACTAAAAGAGCTGAGATATTGTTGAGCATGGTTATAAAAATAACGTAGAGGTTGAACTTCTTCTACGGTTAAGCTCGACTCAATTTTTGTAAATAAATCTTCTTCGCCAAAATTGTATTTATTCCAGCCTTCAGATAAAGCCAGCATTTGATTTATTTCTGCCATCTGCTGAGAAATACGTAGTTTGATAACAGCTAGCTCGCTCGCTTGAGTCATTAAGGTATCTAGCTTTTGGGGTTCGACCCGAATTGTATCGATTTTATAGTCTCTAGCTGGGGTTGCCACTTTGGCAGGTTGGCTAAGATCTTCAACCACAGCTGGTTCAATAACTGTTTCCGACTTTTCTGTTGATAATTTTTCTTTTTCTTCAGCTTCATCGTCAAACAGAGATGATTCTGGACTGGCATCGCTGTTGAAAAAGCCACTATCGTCATCGTCATCAAACAGAGATGATTCTGGACTGGCATCGCTGTTGAAAAAGCCACTATCGTCATCGTCATCAAACAGAGATGATTCTGAACTGGCATCATCTCCAAACAAATCTGCGGCAGAATCAGAATCATTCATTAATGATGTCAATATAGCTTTGGCATCAACTGCTACTGTTTCTCCTGTAATAGCCTCGTGGGAAAGCTGATTGATGGCATCGATGCCTTGATACAAGCGATCGCATAATTCAGCAGTTAACTCGTCTTTGCCTGCTTTAATATCCTCTAAACAGCTCTCTAACTGATGTACTAACTTCTCAATTTGATCTAACCCCAACATGCGGGAGTCTCCCTTGAGGGTATGAGCTTCCCGCAAAAATTCTTCCATAGCAGAATTGTCCTGGGGATTTTTCTCCAGGATCATCAATTCCGATTCCAACTTGGAAATGTGTTCGCTACTAGAGGTTTTATAAAGCTCTCTTAACTCTTCATCATCTATATACATGATTATTTTGCTCAATAAATTCTCTTACACAATCGCTTTTAGTTCATCAGCGGATTTGGTTAATTTCAAAGTAGAGTCTTTAACATCTTCCATATCAGCCGCTGTATCCATTGCACCCAAGTTGAGAGCGTTAATCGCCGCGAGAATCTCTTGAATACCTACTGCTTGTTGTTTGGCTGCATTAGAGATTTCAGAGGTGTTGGCAAACACATTGTTAATAGCATCTTTCACCCCAATAAAGGATTCCGCCGTATCTAGTGCCAATTCAATACTAGATTCTGCGGTTTTCTTACCTTCATCCGTTACCATCACCGCGCTATTCATGGCAGCCTGTACATCTGTTACTAGATTGTTGATCTTATCGGCAGACTTACGACTTTGATCCGCTAGCTTCCGAATCTCACCCGCAACCACCCCGAAACCTTTTCCGTGTTCTCCTGCCCTTGCTGCCTCAACCGCTGCGTTTAGTGCCAGCATGTTTGTTTGACTTGCCAAGTCACCCACTAATTCGGATACCCCCGCAATTTGCTCTGTTTGTTCGCTGAGGTTGATAATTTGTTCGGCGATTTCTCTTACCCTTTCTTTGAGACTCTCCATGCCTACCCTGGTTTGTTCTACGGTTTCTGCACCAGTTTCTGCTAGGGAAAGAGCCGTACTCGCACTTTTTGCCGATTCCTCTGCCTGAATTGCCGAGCGTCTAGAAGTTTGTCCCAAGCTATCTACAGTAGAAGTAGTTTGACCAACCGAACTTGCCTGTTCGTTAGCTACATTTTCTTGACGTTCTACTTTAGAAGCAATTTCTTGGGTGGATAGAGCAATGTTGTTGGTAAATTGATTTAGAGTTTTAGTGATTCGTCTCGAACCGATAACGATTAGAAACACAATTCCTAGGTTAAAAACAGTAGCAACAGCCTGGATTATTTTTAATCTTTGTACGTTATTTTTAGAATATTTTACGGCTGCGTTTACCGCGGCATTAGTTAGTTCAAACAGTGTTTCACTTTCTGCTAGCAAAATTTGGCGGTTAGCATCTGTCGGGTTACTTCTTACCTGTTGAATTATGGCTTTACTTTTGTTCCACTGAGCTTTTGCTTCTCCCATTGCTGCAATATAGGCTGAGTCTGTGGCGGGAGATAACCCTAGTTCTTTGTTACCGTTAACCAGGCTCTCGATTAAATTATCCAATTTGCTAATTAGCTTGTTATTGGGAGAATTAGCAAGTTCGAGTTTAATTGACCTTTGAGTTGCCACCCGAACTACCCCAGAGTTGTTTATGACGATAGAATCTTCTTCTGAAGACTGAATTAATACCGCTGTCAAGTTTAGTGCTACTGCACTTCCAATTGCGATCGCACCTGCGGTTAACTGAGTTCCGATTTTCATGGGTTTTCTACCTGATAATTTAAGTGAATAAGAAAATTGACAAGAATATGGTTTAAGCTGCTAGTTCAACCGTTAGTGAACCCTGAGCAACTAGTTTGGGCAGATCGATTATGTTTAAAGAACGATCGAGATAATCGACAATACCCGTTAAATATTTAGCAATATCAGTACCTATAGCCACTGGCACTGGTTTAAGTTCTTCTGGGCGTAAGTCAACTACATCAATTACTTCTTCCACAGCAATTCCTGCGCTGATGCTATTGACTTCAATAACAATCGCTTTGCTTAAAGACTGAGAAGTTTTGATCGTCAAATTCAACGGCTGGCGAATATCAATTAAGGTTAGTATTTCTCCCCTTAGATTCATATTGCCGATAACGTGATTGGGACAGCAAGGAATAGTGGTTACTCTGCCAATCTTGGTGAATTCTTGTACTATTCCTAGATCGAAACCAAAATAATCTCCATTGAGCTTGACGATAGCGATGGAAATTAAATCGACTGGCTCTTGATTATCTGTGGCAATTTTGAGGTTGGCAGCACGACTAGATAAGATTTCCTTGGCGTTGTCAGAAGCTGTGGGAAAATAAGATTTATAAAAATCTTGAGCCGATTCTTGAAGCTTTGGGGAGGTAGTTTCAACTTCAGTAATAGTCTCTAAACTAGTAGGATGACGTATAAGATTATTGGCATCAAGCAAAAGGATCATTTCATCATCGAGATTAATCACTCCCTTCAAGAAAGCCTGATTTATTTTTCGCTCTCTACCATAGTCCAAATCTCCTTGAATATAGCGATCGTCAATATTGATAACTGTTTCTACCTGATGAACAATCACTCCTACCTCTAAACCAGCAGACTTAACCACAATCACACTATCGTTTATGTAACATTGATCGAACTGATGACCAAAACGTAAATCCAGGTGCATAACTGGAATATACACGCTGTGAAAGTCTAGAAGACCTAGAATATCTGGGGGTGATTCAGCTATGGGAATCAATTCTGGTAAAAGAAAGATTTCTGTAACCAATTCCGCTGCGATCGCATATCGCGTATCGTGTAAGCTAAAAATTAAGTAAGGTTTGGTAGCCATGCTTTTTTCCTCAAGTCCACTCCAAAGCTATTTGATATATTCAGCAACAATTTCTCTCAATTGATCTGGTTTAAAGGGTTTTGTTAAATATTT
>CAKZYI010000517.1 GCA_937884735.1 uncultured Pleurocapsa sp. | reverse complement strand
TGTCTTCTGGGGGATTCAATCACGGGAAAGTCAATACCAGAAACCTCTCTAAGCTTTTGCAAGACTTCTCTGACGCTATAGCCTTGACCATAACCACAGTTGAAGATATTACTTTCTCCACCTCCTTCTAAATAGCGCAACGCATCTATATGAGCTGCTGCAAGGTCTTCTACGTGAATATAATCACGGATGCCTGTGCCATCGGGAGTATCAAAGTCTGTGCCAAAAATTCCTACATAGGGGCGATTTCCTAATACTGCGTCGCAAGCCATTTTCATTAGATGAGCAGCTTTGGCTGAATATTGACCAATACGACCTTGAAGATCTGCACCTGCTACATTGAAGTAACGTAGAATTACGAAGTCAAAGTCAGAACTTATTCCATAGTCGCGAATCATCCGTTCGCTCATCAGTTTTGAACGACCATAGGGGTTTATAGGGTTGGTAGGGCAAGATTCACTTACGGGATTTTCTTGGGGTTCTCCGTAAACAGCCGCCGTACTAGAAAAAACGAATTTTTTTACGCCAAACTTTTGACAGCAACGAAGCAAATTCAGAGTATTACGAGTATTATTTTCATAATAATCTAGAGGGCTGACAACAGATTCGGGTACAGAAATACTAGCGGCAAAATGTAATACCGCGTCAAAATTATGTTGAGCAAATGCTAATTCTAAAGCTAATTTATCGTTTAAATCGCCAACAAATAAGCTGCCATTTAATACTGCATTTTCTGACCCAGTAGAAAGATTATCATAGACAACTATTTCATAGCCAGCTTCTCCTAGCTGTCGTACTGTGTGAGATCCAATATATCCTGCACCACCAGTGACTAAAATTTTGTTACTCATGATTTTTTCTTAAGGGGTTTTACTTAGTTTTTTTAATTATGCCTATCTTCAAAGGAGAATAGGTGAAGTACAAATGAAGTTTGCATAAAAATCAGGAAAAGATGTTTGTGGAATGAGCTTTGAGGAGATGAGATATAGATTTTACAAAGGCTTTTACTAAAACGCTATTTTTTTTTTGTATAGTGGAGAAATATATAAGTTAAATAAAAAAACTGTAAATTCGTAATTTTTAGATTGATTGTATGCCATCAATAAAACCGATTATGTTAATAGATCTGCTGTCTACTTTCTGGATAATTGTAATTGCACTTATTTTGTTTGTATGGCTACCAATTTGCGGAATAAAGGCAGATAATGATGTTATTGCTAATAGTTCTTTTAATGAAAATAAAATTTATAAATCTTGGTTATTAGGGCTATGGATAAGAAATATTCTTCTGGTCACTGTAGGAGTTTTAAGCTTAGGTTATTTTAATCTAATTAACTGGTTGACCTTAGCGTTGCTATACCTAACTTGCATAGCTTTTAATTATTTAAAAAGTTACGGTTGGAAAATTGATTTTTTTAGTCAGGCAATTCACAATAATATTATTAATTTGGTAGACTTCTTGGATCGCGGAATATTATTAACTGATGTAATCAATAAAATAGGTAACAATTATCGAAAAATAAAACAATATTCAAGCGATCGCCTTGCTGATTTGGTAAGCCGTAGAGGTATATTATTCTTGGTGCTGCTAACAGCAGTTTTGGGTTTTACTTTGTTACTAAGATGGGAATATCCATTAGCTGAGTTACGCTTTAGTCATCCTGATAATTACAATACTCTACTGATTACAAGACAACTATTAGCTAAAAATTATCCCAGTATCAATTATTTCCCTGTAATTCCTAGTTTTGCTACTATAATTTCCCTATTAGGTTCTATTGAACCGATGCAGGCTATTCGTTTTTTTATCCCGCTATTGGGTATAGTTTTAGTTATAAGCTTGGGTTTTACGGTGCGAGTATTTACTAATAATGCTTACTCTGCTTTGACTGCTATGTTTACTTTGGGAGTTTATTTATTTACATTAAAAATAAGCAACTTAAATATAGATTGGTTAAATAAAATAATAGAGAGTCTAAATAGTTCTTTGGTTCGACAGTGGACGGGAAATGAATTAGAGCTAGGTACAATTTTTCTTTTGTTAGGTTTAGGATACTGCTTTGCATGGGATTGCGAAGCTAGCAGTCGCCATCGCTCTTTACAAAAAACTATAGGGTTCAAACTTAACGTGGTTTGTAGCGTTATCTTAGTGGGTATCTGCGCGCCACCTTTACTAATTATATTTGCGATCGCCAGTATTGGCTTAATTGGCGATAAAAGATTGACTTTAACGGCAATTACCATCTCTTGGATTACATTAGCTATATTTGCTGCTATGAGTCAGGGCAAACTTATATGGTTGCAAAGTTTTCTTTTAACTCTACCTGTTGCTCTGAGTATATTTGCAGGATTGTTGTTTGGCTTTATATCTGACTTAGCCAAAACATTTTCGCCAAAATGGGGTGAAGTCTTTTGTTTGTGAGTATCGTTTTCCTTGTCCGTTAACTTTCTGTAGCCATTATCACCCAGTATCACCTATGTAGAATACGATATGGCAGCTCGTAAAACCTTAGAAATAAAAAATCACTTTCCCGCTCAAAGTTGGACGTTAGCAGCCCCTGTAGAGCAGCTAACCGAAATCTATGGCGAGGGATGGTATCAAGACTTAGCTCTGTTTGTCGAACAGTATGGGGACGAAGCTCGCAAACCTGGATTTGATTTTCCTGTTTCCAGTGAAAATTTATTCATCATGGTGGAAAAAATTCCTTTTGTGACGTTTCCCAACGAACCAGATACACTACCAAACTCTGTATTGAGCGATCGCACTTACCAATATTATCGTTCATCGGCAGGAAGAGCCAGTCTTGAATATGAAGCGTTGCGGATGTGCAAAGCTTATAGTCGTCTCCATTCTGGTAGCAGCAAGATTTATTATGAAGACAAAGAGTTGATCGTCTACCACTTTACTCAGAGTCCTCTTGACTCTCAAGAAACTTAGGTATTGCTTAATTGCAAATATGTTCTAAAAGTAAAAAGAGCGCATCTATTAAAATTAAATGCACTCTGTTACAAATAAACTAATTAATTTTTTTGTCAATAAATCATTTATCTTCCCCCCACAACCACATTTTTAATGCGAATATGAGGGCCACCAACGCTCACGGGTAAAGGCATTTGCCCCCCTTTTCCGCATCCACCATTGGTATAGAGAGTATCGCTACTAATTGCATCTATATCTTGCAAAGTCTGGAAAACATTGCCCGATAAAGTAACATCGCTAACGGGTTCAGCAATCTTACCATCACGAATCATATAGCCTTCGGCTGCTGCAAAGGTAAACATTTCACCATTAGTTTGTCCTCCAAGCATTCTTACGGCGTATACTCCTTCTCTGATACCTTCAAACATCTCTTCCAAAGGCGTTTCTCCTGGCTCAATTGCAGTATTGGTCATTCTTACAATAGGAGGGTAGTTAGCGCGAATTGCTCTAGCATTGCCTGTAGGTGCTTCAGTCATTTTTCCCGCAGTTTCGCGAGAGTGCAGTCTTTCACTTAACACACCGTTTTTAATTAGATATTTGCGTTGTCCAGGGACTCCTTCATCATCATATTTCATTGAACCTGGAAGGTTTTCCATTGTGGCATCATCAATTACGTTTAACTGTTTGATACCCATGGGTTTACCCAAGGTTAACAATTCTTGCATTTTAGGATTTTCGTAAACAAAGTCAGCTTCAGAAAGATGCCCAAAAGCTTCATGGATAAATACTCCAGATAAATAAGGATCGAGAATAACCGTATATTGACCGCCTTTGACAGATTTTGCTTCTAATTGTCTAACTGCTCGCTCGGCTGCCCCCCGAACTCGTTCTTCGATGCCTACAAGAGCATCAAAATCATTGCGGGAATGGACAGATTCAAAACCTTGACGCACTATTCCATCTTCGCCGCGGGCGATAGCAGCAAATCGTCCATTAATATCTAGTCTTTCTTGAACAATGCAACTTCCAGTAGAGTTGGCAAAAGTTTTAGTGGCAAAACGATCGCCAATACTAGCTATTGTAGTTTGAATGCGGGGATCGAAGTTCAGTAGAATTTCGTTATAAGCTTCTAGCAACTGGCGTTTATCCTGCAAAGATACAGTACGAGGATCTCGCTTGATTTTTTCAGGAACAAAGTCATCAATTGGTTCGACTTTAGCTAGCTGAGTTTCTTCATTACCCACTAGTTTAGACTGAGATATTGCTTCTTCTATCATGAAATTAAGCTCTTTTAAACCATTAAAAGTTACAAAACTCCACCCACCATGATGACAGGCGCGAATTCCTCCCCCCAAAGAAAAACTACGGTCTACTGAGTCTAGTTGTTTACCCCGAAAGGAAAGCCCTGTAGACTCGCTTTGTTCGACGCGGATTTCTAGATAGTCTACCTTGTCTTTGTAAGATGCGATCGCATTTTTGATTTGTTCTGTAGTCGCTGTAGCTGCTGTAGTCATATTATGTGATCTAAATAAACTGATTTATTGCCTAATCGGGAATATCTTTATATATCTATTTTAGACGTTTAAGATTAGATGAATTAAGCTAATTGTTCGGTTATTTGCCAGTTTTCGCCTAATTGTTTGATTTTGAATCTTTCTGGCTTATTTAGCCATTTTGCTGATGATCTTTCGTCTTGAGATGGGCATAATTTTAATTAGCATTGTGATAAAAAAGCATAATCAGAAGTGACAATTAAGTTTTTATAACTACAAAAGAATTTTATTATGACTCCGAATCATCTTAGCTTTCCTTTAATTAATTTTCTAAATATTATTGATGCTCAAGAAATTGATGAAGCTATTGATGTCCTCGAACAAGAATTTGCCAAATTTAAGCACACAAGACAAGAGTTTGCAGAAAAACAGCAAAAATTAGAATTGTTTGTTTGTAATGCACCTGCGGCGATCGCTATGTTAGATTGTGAGATGCGCTATGTTGTGGTGAGCGATCGTTGGATTAAAGATTTTCAGTTAGAAGGCAAAAGTATAGTTGGGCGCACTCACTACGAAATGTTCCCCAAAATTTCTTCACAATGGCGACAAGATTATCAGGATTGTTTGACTGGAAAAGTAGATTTCTTAGAAAAAGAAGAAGAGAGTCTTGTTAGATTCAATGGTCAAGTTGATTGGTTGCGTTGGGAATTAAAACCTTGGCATAATTCTGAAGGAAATATTGGCGGATTGTTGATATTGTGCGAAGTAATCACCGAGAGAAAGCTTTTAGAGCAACAGTTACGCTCAAGTGAATCGCAAATGCGAAAGATGTTTGAAGCAATGACCGACTTGGTTTTAACCGTTGACTCTACTAGCGATTCTATTCAAGTTTTACCCACCAAATTTTTGGATTGTGACTGTGTTAGTACTCATTATCAAATAATCGAACAAACTCAAGCTTTACTGTTTGATAGTTTTGAAGCCGACAATTATCTAAATATTGTCAAAAAAATCTTAGAAACTAAAGAAACAGCCGAATTTGAATATAGTTTGGAATTAGACAATCAGTTAGTTTGGTTTAGTGTTAGTCTTTCTCCTCTGTCTGATACTATTGCGGTGTGGGCGGCACGCAATATTACCCATCGCAAAGAAATAGAGCAGAGTCTTTTTGCCGAAAAAGAGCTAGCTCAAGTTACCTTAAAATCTATCGGTGATGCTGTTATTACTACAGACGCTTCTGGAACAATACAGTATATTAATCCAGTGGCAGAGGTTTTGACTGGATGTAAACAGTCAGATGCTCAAGGAAAACCTCTTGTAGAAGTTTTTCAAATTATTAACGAACACACCAGAGAAGTACTAGCCAATCCTGTTGATATGGTTTTACAAAAAAATTGTGCTGTCGATTTGAATGCCGATATTGTATTAATCTCCCATGACGGTACTGAATATGCCATTGAAAATTCCGCAACGCCAATCCAAGATCGTCAAGGCAATTTTGTTGGTGCGGTTATTGTGTTCCGTGATGTAACTCAATCTCGTAATCTTACTCGCAAACTATCTTGGCAAGCCAACCACGATGCTTTGACAGGATTATACAATCGTCGTAAGTTCAAGGAACAAGTCAATTGGATGATTAAAGATGCTCAAAAGAATCGACACAACCATATAATTTGTTACCTTGATTTAGATCGTTTTAAGACAGTTAATGATAGTTGTGGACATGCTGCTGGAGACAAGTTACTCAAACAAGTAAGTAATTTAATCAAACAAAGAATCCGTCGTTCAGATGTTTTTGCCCGTTTGGGAGGAGACGAATTTGGGCTTTTATTGCATCAATGCAGTATTGAAACAGCAAAAACAATCGCCAATCAAATCAGACAGGTAATTTACGACTTTGATTTTGTTTGGGAAGATCGGATACTCAAAATTGGAGTCAGTATTGGTATAGTTCCTCTCAATCGAGATAGCTGGGACGATGTTATGGGGAGAGTTGATGCTGCTTGTTATGCCGCAAAAAAGAAAGGGCGTAACTGCGTTCATATTTTATATCCAGCTTAAAATGGTGCAATTATTAGCTGTTGTTCTACTTGTTCGGCTTCTTCTGGCGGATCGAACACAAAAGTATCTTCAGCAAATGATTCAGGAATAGCTTGATTAATGATTTGCTCTTTGCCAGCTAGCTGCAAACCATCTTTTGTTCCAGATAGATGAACTCGCTCTAGATTCCCTTTTTCTGGATTTATATAGGCGGTTGCTTGAAAACCTCGATTCGTAGCGTCAATGTCATAAGCTTTATAAGCTTTTCCTTCTATAGTTTCATCTCGGATAACTGAATTTTGCAAATCCAGATTACTAAACCTCTGAAAATATTTTAGTAATCTGTCTTCAGGAAGCTTGGCTAGAAAGTTGGCAATTATCTTTGAGCTACCAATATTGCTGCGAGTATTAAGATAAAAATATGAAAGCGCACCAACCAAAAACCCCTCCCTTGTTTGAAGAAATGGCTTAAAATCGCTTACTGAATATTGATTGCTGGCATAGTTATAAATCCAAACTAAATTGCCATCAGAGATAATATCATAAGCCTTGCCTTGCAATCCGTTGGGGCTAATAAAGGTAATCTCAGATCTAAATTTATTGGGTGCTTCTACTATAGTTTTTATTTTGGCATCAGAGGTAAAAGATGTACCAGGAATATCTCCTGTTATTTTCATCACAGACTCTAATTCATAGCGTTCTAAGCTAAGTAATCCTTTTCCTGCTTGAACCAAAGGTGAAGTTGCTGTTTGAGACGTAGGATTTGTCTGAGCCAAGACAAAGTTAGCATCATCTTGTGCAACCTTCGGACTAACCGCATATATCGCTTTAGCTTGCACTACATTACCTAAGCTAAATAGAGTAAAACCTAATAGTAATAATGATTTCATCTTGACTTCTAAAAGATAGACGATGGTAGTATATCACCAAATTTTGGTAAAAGCTTGAACCAAGCAAACTCAAAATACAACCCTGTTGAGCTAGTCTACCTGCATTTATTAAGTCAATTAAAATGGGATTGTCAATTGTATTGTCCTGTAGCTTTGCGGTCTATATTTTTAATAAACTTATCTTTACCATCCATATAGGATTCAATGTCGTTGGGGAACTTTTGCGCTAGCTTTCGCTTTAAATCACTGTATTGTTGAGCCTCTATGAGCAATCATATAGTCTCTAAATGCTAGATGGCGTTGTATTTCTGGCGAATTGACTTCGAATACATGAACGTGATGAGTTCTTATTCCCCATGAATTATCTTTGCGAAAATAGCGGCGACCAATAATACCGAATTCTCCCATCCTTTGATAGTCAAAACTTTCCATGAAGCTATTGTGTAGGTCTACCTCATTAATATCTTTCACTTCTACTAACAAATCAATAATTGGCTTGGCATAAATGTTGGGAATAGCCGTACTACCAATGTGATGAATTGCGATCGCATTTTGACCCAGTGCTCTTGCCACACATACAGATTCTATCGCAAATAAATCTTGCCACTCTCGATTATGTTCGACAACCTCTACTTTTCTCACTATTCTATTAGAGCAAAATTTCTTCGAGTTCTTTTTATTGTTATGAGCTATATCTTTTAAACCTTTGTTTCATGAAGTGCAGTAGAAAGAAATAATTGCGA
>CAKZYI010000516.1 GCA_937884735.1 uncultured Pleurocapsa sp. | reverse complement strand
TTCTAATTTTGTCTTCCCATCGCCATCAGGATCGTAAATTCGATAATCGATTAACGCGGACGCGAATGCGTCCTAGTCTGCTTCGCAGACGATGGGGCGTTAGCCCCGCATTGGTCGATAGCTCGATTCACATAAATGCAGGTGACTACTCCAATTCCTTTGATTACCTTCTTAGCATTACCACGCGCAAAGCAAAGCTTTGCCAGTCTGCTTTGCAGACGATGGCGCACTCGCGCCGCTTGTCTTCTTACTAACTCGATTTTGAATGAGAAATTTTTGTCCAGTACCGTATCATCGAAGATTAGATATCCTGACTCTGCAGTGACCAGTTGCGATTTGACATTTTCCCAAATTAGTCTGGGCGTAACTTTTTCGCCTTTGAGAAAACGATTTATCTTATCATGACTAAACTTATTGCTATGCTCGGCAAAGTTAGTCAGAGTATAGTTTATCTGAGTTACTAAAAGGTATTGGCAGTAGTCCAAACAAGTCATCTTATTTGCCATATTCTGACTTTAACTCGTTTCTACTTTTCTAATCAAATTTTTCTTTTGCGTAAGTCCTATAAGTAATTAACTCTTTTGTTACATGTAAAAGCGTCCTATGGAAAGAAATGCGATCGAGCAAGACAAGTTACTTTTTAAGCTCAAAATAATCTGGAAGGCTAATGAGTTGAGCTTCTTTCCCTTGAAAAACAACAATGGGAACTACTCTGTGTGATATTGCATTAGTAACACCATCTCTCATTTTTTTGAAAAAGTCATTGTCAGGTATTCTTTCCATAAATTCTTCGGCAGTACCTATTTTATAAATATATGTACTGCCATTTTCTTTCAAAGTAATGATAGGTTTAGAACCATTATTGGAGATAGTTTCGCACTCTTGTTTTATTGTTTCTTGATTTTCTTTTAGATATTGTTCGGCGTTCATTTTATTGCTTAAATAATTATTTGCTAGGACATTTTCATTACTGGTTGATATTACATTCTTTCTAACACTTCAATTCCCAATAAAGACAAGCCTAGTTTAATAGTACGTGCTGTTAAGTCAGCTAATATCAAACGAGAAGTTTTTTGTGGTTCCTCAGCATTTAAGATGTCGCACTGTTCATAGAATTGATTGAATTTTTGACTTAATTCAAACAGATACAAACAAATACGATTGGGTAATAAAGTTGATTCGACTTCTTTTATTACTTCTTCTAGCTGTAAAATACTTTTTCCCAGAGCTAATTCAGTATTTTCTGTTAACAATATTTTTGTATTACTATCTAATTGTGAAAAATTAATATCACCTTTTCGACTAACTCCTTGAGGACGTACATAAGCATAGAGTAAATATGGTGCAGTATTGCCTTTTAGATCGAGCATTTTTTGAAAGTCAAATACATAATCAGAAGTACGATTTTGACTAAGATCGGCATACTTTACCGCGCTCAAACCAATTACTTGAGCAGCTCGATCTATAAATTCTGGAGTTTCTTCCCGTCCGTAGTCTTTAAATCTAGTTTCTAAATCATTGCGAGCATGAATTACTGCTTCATCAAGTAAATCTTTGAGCTTAACTGTTGCACCAGAACGAGTTTTTAATCTTTTACCATCTTTACCCTGTACTAACCCAAAAGGTACGTGAACAACTTCTACATCTTCGGGTAATATCCCTGCTTTTCTAGCAACTTGAAATACTCCTGCAAAATGATTAGCCTGTCCAGAGTCAGTAACGTAAATAATTCTAGTAGCTTTATCTTCTTTGACTCGATATTTAATTGCAGCTAAATCGGTAGTAGCGTAATTAAAACCACCATCGCTTTTCTGCACAATCAAAGGTAAGGGGTCGCCATCTTTATTAGTAAAGCCATCTAGAAAGACGCACATTGCACCTTCACTTTTTTCTAATAAACCAGTTTCTTTTAACTCGCTAACAATATCTCCCAGAAAAGGATTGTAAAAAGACTCTCCTCTTTCATCTAATTTGATATCAAGCAAGTCGTATATCACCTGAAATTCACGACGAGACTGATCGCATAGCAATTTCCACGCATGAAGACTATCCTCTGCACCTGCTTGAAGATTAACCACCTCTTGTCTAGCAGTTTGCTTAAATTCCTCATCCTCATCAAAACGAACCTTGGCTTTTTTATACAGCGATACCAAGTCACCAATATCCAAAGCATCCGCAGTAGTTAAAGCTTTTGGATAGGCTTCCCGCAGATAGGCAATCAACATCCCAAACTGAGTACCCCAATCACCAACATGATTGAGACGCAGCACATCATAACCCCTAAATTCTAAAATACGAGCGATCGCATCACCAATAATAGTCGATCGCAGGTGTCCCACGTGCATTTCCTTGGCAATGTTAGGACTAGAAAAATCTACAATAACTTTGTCTGCTGATTCAACCTGGGCTATTCCCAATCGTTCGTCTGGTTGAATTTCTTGCAGCAGGTTCCCAACATAATCAGACTTCAGCATAAAATTAATAAAACCTGGTCCTGCAATTGTGGGAGTCTCGCACATATCCTCAATTTGAAGATGGTCGATGATTAGTTGTGCGATCGCTCTAGGATTTTGTTTTAATGGTTTTGCCAAGGATAAAGCTACATTAGACTGATAATCGCCAAATTTGGGATTGCTAGTAGATGCAACTAAAGGATCTTTATCCGCCATCTCTGCACCAAAAGCAGCAATCAAAGCATTACTAACAGAGTCTTTAAGCTGTTCTAGTATAGAAGTCATGATATTGGTGGGGGATATTGTTAACTTGATGTGTAAAACTTTTTAGAGCAACAAACGAGCGACTACAAGTTTTGAGCCTCAACTAAAAAAATTTAATAGTAAATAAACTATTCTTATTCAGAATAATCAATTTACCATCAATTCAACTATTTTCTTGTGTTGTCTCAAATCCATAGGTGTTGGAAGTACATTAGTCCATTGATTACACTACTGCAATCGACCGAGACAAAACTTCTGTAATTTTGAATGAGAAATAAAAAAGAAGAACTTCATAAAAAATTGGTTCAAACTTATTAGAGACTTCATAGAAGTTGAAG
>CAKZYI010000515.1 GCA_937884735.1 uncultured Pleurocapsa sp. | reverse complement strand
TTCAGAAATAGTTGTGCTGTATTTGCCAAAGTCTTGATAAACTGGTGCGGGATTAAAGTTTGCTGCTGTAGCTGTTTGTATGATTGATGATGATATACTGCGATCGCGATATATTCTGCCATTTGACGCAGAAACTTGATGTCTTGATGATGCCAATGCCTGGTTTCAAAACATTGATGAGCAATAATAAATCCCCAAAGCTTTCCGCGAACATCAATGGGTACTACAGCTCCAGCTTTTACCTGAAATTTCTGCATCAATAACTTCAAACAAGGATTTAAGTCCAAGTTTTGCTCTACATCGTCAATTACCAAGCTAAACCCTTGACGATACTTGCTTTTACATTGAGAAAAATTATGCCAGCGTCGATCTTCTTGAAAGTACAAAGTAGAGGCGACATTTTCTTTTTTGGCTTCGTAGGTTACAGTATCAATTGTATGAACCGATTCTGAAATTAAATCAGACTTTAAAGGCACATCTAACTGATAAATTACTAAGCGATCTAAATCTAAAAAATTACAGCTATTATTGATTGCTGTTTGAATTATTTCTGACAAATTCAAATTTTGGCTAATTTGAATCTTAATTTGCTCAAAAATACGTTCTTGTTCCACTTGATAGTGTAGTAATTTATCCATCGATGGATCAGGGTAAAGAATATTATTGTATTTGGCTCTGTCTCTTTCATTAATCAGTAATTTCACTATTTTCACGATAAATCTAAGAGAATTATCGTTACCAGGGTTTAACTTGTTCAAAAAGCCTTTTTTTACATATTTAATTACAGAATTTTTCCATTTATTTTGATATCCTACTTGCTCTAGCTCTTGAATTATCGTTGCGGGGTCAAAGGTTATTGTTACTTGATATTTATGGTATCTTTCTATTTGCTCTAGTCGTAAAAAAGCATTGAATTTTGACTCTATTAACAAAAAAAAAGATTCTGTTTCTAATTGTTTATTTGAGTTAACTTTATAATCAATATTTGCTAACTTAAATAATGTATACTCTGTAATTAGTTGACTGTTATTTTCCTCCGCCATTGCTAACCAAAATTTTACAAGCTGCAACAAAACTTGATGGCTAACATTTTTTTTAATAGTCAAAGAAGAAGGAAGTTGCGGCACAGTTGATATTTAATAAAGCAGCATATTTTGATATATCTGTATACGTAGATTCGATCATTTTTTTGAGCTTAATCTAAAACGAAATTATTTATCAAGTAAAGATAAATATTAATTATGCACAAATTGGCTGCTCTCCCAGGAGGATGGAATCCAGACACAGAGGGAGTGATTTTTGTCGAACAATCCCCTGCACCAATTGTTTTTTTAACTTATGCCGATACAGATATTCAAACTCTTGCTTCTGCTCAATCTCTACTAGAAGATAGTTTTGCTGAAATCAGAGCGGTTAACTTACTGAATTTACAGCAACAATTAAGCATTGATTTATACGTAGACACAGAGTTATCAAAAGCACAAATAATTGTTTTACGTTTATTAGGTGGAATTACTTATTGGAATTATGGATTAGAAAGAGTTAAAGAAATTGTTGAAACCAATAATATAGATCTTTTTGTATTACCAGGAGATAATGTTCCCGATTTAAATTTAATTAGTCACTCTACAGTTTCTTTGACAGCAGTTAATCAATTATGGCGTTACCTAATTGAGGGAGGAAGAGAAAACTTTGCTAATGCTCTGCGATTTATTAGCGATAGTTATCTCAATACAAATTATCAGCCAGTAGCACCAAAATCTGTTCCTGAATTAGATTTTTATCAATGGCAAAAACAACCAAGAAAAATTAGCCAAAATCCCACAAAAAGCGATTGCCTTAGCTGTGGGATACTTTTTTACCGCTCCCATTATTTGGCTGGGAATACTTTACCTATAGATTACTTATGTCAATCTATAGTAGCTAAAGACATGCGTTCTGTTCCTATATTTATATCTTCATTAAGAAATATAGAACTACAGCAACAATTATTAGCTTTACTACAAGAACAAAATATCAAAGTGTTGCTAAATACAACTAGCTTTTCTTTAGACAAAATTGGCGAATCATCTCAGCTGAAATTTTGGCAAGAGTTAAATATTCCCGTCTTGCAAGTAATCTTAAGTAGTAGCACCAAAGAGCAGTGGTCATCTAGTTTACAGGGATTAATGCCAAGGGATGTGGCGATGAATATAGCTTTGCCCGAAGTTGACGGTAGGATTATCACACGCGCTATTTCCTTTAAATCTGTACAAACTTGGAATGAAAAACTAGAAACCAACGTAGTTGTATATCAGCCTCAAAAAGATCGCCTTGATTTTGTAGCTGAATTAGCCAAGAATTGGGTAAATTTGGCGAATACTTCTAATAAAAATAAAAAAGTAGCGTTAATTCTCGCCAACTATCCCAATAAAGATGGCAGAATTGCTAACGGTGTGGGTTTAGATACTCCAGTAAGCTGTATCAATATTCTCAAGGCTTTAAAAACAGCAGGATATACCGTTACAGATATTCCTGCTACGGGAGATGAATTAATTCAGCGTCTAACCAAAGGTATTACCAACGATCCAGAAAGCCGCATTAATCGTCCCAGTTATCAAAGTTTGCCTATTGAAGAATATCGGCAGTATTGGCAGACATTACCAGCCAAAGTACAGCAAGGTATTACCGATAGATGGGGCAATGTGGGGAAAAGGGGACGAGGAGACGAGGAGACTGGGGGACAAGGGGACTGGGAGACAAGGGGACACGAAGCTATGCTTCGTCCAGAATCTTCGATTCTGGGAACATCAAAGATGTTCGACGAGGAGACTTGGGGATGGGGAGAAATTGAGATACCTGGGATACAGTTGGGAAATATATTAATTGGCATCCAACCATCGCGGGGATACGATCGCGATCCAAGCTTAAACTACCATGCACCAGATCTAGAACCAACTCACGAATATTTAGCCTATTACTATTGGCTGCGGAATTGTTTTGGAGTACAGGGGATTGTTCATGTAGGCAAACACGGTAACTTAGAATGGCTACCAGGTAAGAGTCTCGCTTTGTCTAATAGCTGCTATCCCGAAGTAGCACTACAGGCGATTCCCAACATTTATCCTTTTATAGTCAACGATCCAGGAGAAGGTTCTCAAGCAAAAAGGCGATCGCAAGCGGTAATTATCGACCATCTTACCCCGCCTCTCACCCGCGCCGAACTATATGGCGGATTAGAAAAACTAGAGGCTTTAATCGATGAATATTACGAAGCCCAGAGTTTAGATCCAAACAGAATTGATATTATTAGCGATCGCATTACAAAATTAGTTATACAAGAAAAATTAGACGAAGATCTAGGTGTTAAGACAAGCGATACTCTTTCTTTAACCCAGTTTTTATCTGTCGCCGATGGCTATCTATGCGAACTGAAAGAAGCTCAAATCAGAGATGGATTACATATCTTTGGTGAATGTCCCCAAAAAGAACAGTTGCGAGATTTGATAATTGCGATCGCACGTTCCCCTAGTTATGAACGCATAGGCATTACCCAAGCCCTTGCCAAAGATTTTGGATTGGACTTCGATCCATTGTCTGGGAATGGGGAATGGGAGAAACAATTTAAACAAGCCAAAAATAAAGGAGATGCGATTGCAATATTGGAAGAAATCGCTGTTGAATTAGTAGATAAAATTTTAAACCCTGCCCCTTTTCCTTTTATCCCTTCCTCCTTGGTGAAAAGTCAAATCGAATGGATCAAAGAAACTCTATTACCCAATTTAATAAAAAGCGATCGCGAAATTATTAATTTAATCAAAGCGTTAGACGGCAAATATATTCCCAGTGGGGCATCGGGCGCACCTACTAGAGGTAGACCAGAAGTATTGCCCACAGGAAAAAACTTTTATTCCGTAGATATTCGCGGAATTCCTACCGAAACAGCTTGGGAAGTAGGAAGCAAGGCAGCAGAAGCAGTAATCGAACGCTATACCCAAGAAAATGGTGAATATCCTCAATCTTTAGCTATATCTATCTGGGGAACATCCACAATGCGTACAGGGGGAGATGATATTGCTCAGGTTATGGCATTGATGGGAGTTAGACCAGTATGGGATGGTATATCTCGCCGCGTGGTGGACTTTGTAGTGTTGCCAGCCTCTTTGTTAAATCGCCCCCGTGTCGATGTGTCAGTAAGAATATCAGGCTTTTTTAGAGACTCTTTCCCCAACATAATCGACTTATTAAATAAAGTAACCCAAATGGTTGCTACGCTGCCAGAATCAGCGGAGGTCAATCCCTTGTCTGCCTCTGTGCAAATAGAACAGCAGCTACTAGAGTCTCAAGGAATAGATTCAGAGACGGCACAGAAAAAAGCTAGCTATCGGGTGTTTGGCTCAAAACCAGGGGCTTATGGTGCAGGAATGCAGGGTTTAATTGAAGCTCAAAATTGGGAAAATTGCGATAGTCACACTTTTGTAACACCCATTTT
>CAKZYI010000514.1 GCA_937884735.1 uncultured Pleurocapsa sp. | reverse complement strand
AAATGGTGCAATGGACTACACCGTAGTAGTAGCAGCCTACGCTATCGATCCTGCAACACTTCAGTATCTCGCTCCTTATACTGGTGCTGCGATCGCTGAATACTTCATGTACAAAGGTAAAGCAACTTTAATTGTATATGATGACTTGACTAAGCAAGCTCAGGCTTACCGTCAAATGTCCTTGCTACTACGTCGTCCACCAGGACGTGAAGCGTATCCTGGAGATGTATTCTATCTCCACTCTCGTCTACTAGAACGCGCAGCAAAATTAAGTGACGAACTAGGTGCGGGTAGCATGACTGCTCTACCCATCATTGAAACTCAAGCTGGTGACGTATCCGCCTATATTCCTACTAACGTAATTTCGATTACCGACGGTCAAATCTTCCTATCTTCTGACTTGTTTAACGCTGGTTTCCGTCCTGCGATCAATGCGGGTGTATCCGTATCCCGTGTAGGATCTGCTGCTCAAACTAAAGCTATGAAACAAGTAGCAGGTAAGCTCAAGCTAGAATTGGCTCAGTTTGCTGAATTAGAAGCATTTGCTCTGTTTGCGTCTGACTTAGATGCAGCTACTCAAAATCGACTAGCTCGCGGTCAACGTCTGCGTCAAATCCTCAAGCAGCCCCAAAACTCTCCTCTATCCGTAGCAGAGCAGGTTGCAGTAGTATACGCTGGTCTAAACGGCTATTTGGATGAAGTGCCTGTAGATAAAGCTAGTGACTTCGCTCAGGGATTACGCGACTATCTCGGTAGCAGCAAAGCTAAATATGGTGAAATTATTGCTTCAGAGAAAAAACTAACTGATGAAGCAGAAAATCTCTTGAAAGAAGGGATTAACGAATATAAACAGTCTTTCATGGCAACAGCATAAAAAAAAGTGATCAGGGATAAGGGATGAGGGATAAGGAAAACCTTTGCCCTTTAGTCCTTATCCTTTAGTCCTCATAATTTATCCTTTAGAATCATGGCTAATTTAAAAGCGATTCGCGATCGCATCGCGTCGGTAAAAAATACCAAAAAAATCACTGAAGCAATGCGCTTGGTAGCTGCTGCTAAAGTACGTCGCGCTCAAGAGCAAGTAAACTCTACTCGCCCTTTTGCCGATAGTTTGGCGCAGGTTCTTTATAATATTCAAGGTAAACTTCAATTTGAAGATGTCGATCTTCCTTTGTTTCAACAAAGAGAAGTAAAAAAGGTAGCCCTAGTAGTTGTTAGTGGTGATCGCGGCTTGTGTGGTGGTTATAACACTAACGTAATTCGTCGTGCGGAAAATAGAGCAAAAGAGCTAACAGACCAAGGTATTGAGTACACTTATGTTCTAGTTGGTAAAAAATCCGTTCAGTACTTTACTAACGAGCTTCGCAACGCTCCTACGGAAAAAACCTTTACTGGTTTAGAGCAAATTCCTACGGCATCTGAAGCGTCAGAAATTGGTGACGAACTATTATCTCTTTTCTTGGCTGATGAAGTAGATAAGGTAGAACTTATTTATACTAAGTTTGTTTCTCTTATTGCTTCTAAGCCTGTAATTCAAACCTTAATGCCTTTGACTACTCAAGGGTTAGAAGTGAAAGACGATGAAATCTTCCGTCTTACTACTAAAGGCGGTCAGTTTGGTGTAGAACGAGATAGCATAACTTCAGAAGTAGAAGAGTATCCTAAAGATACAATTTTTGAACAAGACCCCGTACAGATTTTAGAGGCTTTGTTACCTCTTTATCTAAATAACCAGATTTTACGTTCTTTACAAGAAGCAGCAGCTAGCGAACTTGCAGCCAGAATGACTGCAATGAACAACGCTAGTGAAAACGCTTCAGAATTGATGGGTAACTTAACTATGTCTTACAACAAAGCAAGACAAGCAGCAATTACTCAAGAACTTTCTGAAGTAGTTGCAGGTGCTAATGCTCTGTAATTTGTTGGCTTTTAGCTGTTAGCTATTAGCCTATAGCTTCAATTAATTGAGATTAATTATTTTAAGCGTCTAGATGTTTCTAGGCGTTTTTTAAATTTTAGATTCTTCTTTATGTATGTTTTTTAAAACCAATATATTTATCTAGTTAGAACCTTTTTTATTAATTTATTAGTCAATCATTACTTGTGTTTAATATTTTAATTGCGATCGCAGTAATATAAAAAGACTAACTTTTTAATAAATGAAGTATTTGCAATAATTGGCTTTTCCATTGCTTACATTCTTCGATAGTTAAAAAACAGTCGTTATTATTTTTAGATCAAAACTATTCTGGAATAATATTTCTATTCCTTTATTTGCTCTAGATGCGTGTAGTGAAACATGCTTCTCTGAGAAGTTAATAAAATTGATGTATTTATCTTTCTTAGTAACTCCTTAAAAGGTTGGCAAGTTATCACTTTCTAGAATTAATAAAAACTTTTGGATTATAAATTTGATATTATCAGCACCAATTTCATTAATAGTCTTATTATGAACTAAAAATAAACGATACCAATATTTATTATTTTCTCTTTTTAAAATCAATCTAAATTCATTAGCATTTAAAGTGAAAAAATCTATTTTTGTCTGTTCTGCAATATTTTTAAAATCTTTGTTTGTTACAATCTTATAGTTTCCTAAATAAATAGCAATTAGCAATATTATTCTATAAATAGTAATAGCAACTAAAAAAGGTAATAATATTAAAGTTAATTGAATTTATCGAAGTAACAAAAACCCAGTATTGCTATGGGAAATAAAGATTTTAGTGTGACTTTGCACTTCTTACTTCTTTTAAGTACAAAATAAAAACACAATAAATCAATAGTAAAAGGAATACAAAATACAATTAATAGCTGTAGAAACATCTGGTTAAAAATCGATTTGAACTGTTGATGTATATCAAATCAATTCAATTCTCCTGTAGGAATAGAGTTAATCAACTTGCGAGTATATTCTGTTTTTGGATTGCGGTAAATTTCCTCTGCGGTATCAATTTCTTCAATTTTGCCCTTATTCATCACAATAATACGATCGCTCATGAATTTTACAACGCTCAAGTCGTGGGAAATAAATACATAAGTCAAGCCAAAATCCGCCTGTAACTCTTTGAGCAGATTTAATACTTGCGCCTGCACTGAAACATCCAGCGCAGAAACAGATTCGTCACAGATGATAAATTGGGGTTCCAAAGCCAGGGCGCGTGCAATACATACTCTCTGTCTTTGTCCTCCAGAAAACTCATGGGGATAGCGATTTTTCATGTCGGGATTTAGCCCAACTCGTTCTAAAAGTTCTGCTACTTTTCTTTTACGATCGCATTTGATATTATGAACAACTAACGGTTCGGCGATCGCTTTTCCGATATTAATTCTAGGATTTAAAGAGTTGTAAGGGTTTTGAAAAACGATTTGCATTTGTCGTCGCAGGGAGCGCAATTTCTGGCTTTTGAGGGATAAATTGGTAATATTGTCTCCATCAAAAACAATGTCTCCCTGCATTGGTTGAATCAGACGTAATAATGTTCTAGCAAGGGTGGATTTACCACAGCCAGATTCACCTACCAAGCCCAACGTTTCCCCAGGATAAACTTCAAAAGAAACATTATTCACTGCCATCATATATTTTTTTGTTCTCCCAAAAACTCCCTTGAGGGGAAAGCCTACCCGCAATTCTTTGACAGACATAATTGGCTTTTGTTGGACTAATTTTTCCAGCCTTGAGCGATCTTCAGTATCGGTGACAGTCTGAGTCAGTTTGCGATCGAGATCGGTTTGCTTTTCCATAATCTCGATCTCTCCTTCAGGGGTAGTAGATACCTCCATAAAATCAGCTACCGTCGGCAGAATTCTTAGCTTGCGCTTGAGAGTTGGGCGGCAGGCTAGTAATCCTTTAGTGTAAGGATGCTGGGGATTAGTAAAGACAGTTTTAATATCTCCCGACTCCACTACATTTCCACGATACATTACTGTAACTGTATCTACCAACTCGGCAATTACCGCCAAATCGTGAGTAATAAACACCAAAGCCATTCCTCTCTCGGTGCAGAGATCCCGCAGTAAATCGAGAATAGTAGCTTGAACTGTCACATCTAAGGCTGTAGTCGGCTCATCAGCAATCAAAACACTAGGATTACAAGAAATTGCCATGGCAATAGTGATGCGCTGCAATTGTCCCCCCGATAATTCGTGGGGATAGCGTTTGAGAATTTCTTGCTTGCGTCGATTAATATAATGAGAAATTTCGCGATCGCTCGGCTGTAAATTGCTATTTTCATCAATATACTGCTGTTTTAAAACCTCATCATGAGGTAAAAGCTGAACTTCTTGCAATAAAGCGATCGCTTTTCTTCTTGCTTCGGATAACGATACTTTTTGATGGAGTAGAATTGCTTCAGTAAGCTGAAATCCAATATCATATACTGGATTAAGAGCACTCATGGGTTCTTGAAAAATCATGGCAATCTCGACACCACGATAGCTTCTGCGTTCTGCTTCACTTACCTGTAATAAATCTACCTGAGTTTTATTTTCGGGGGCAAAGTAAATTTCACCATTGGTAATTTGTCCAGGAGTAGGAACTAAGCCCATAATCGCTAAAGAAGTAACCGATTTACCAGATCCAGACTCACCAACTATTCCTAGCTTCTCTCCCTTCCTAAGTTGAAAACTGAGATCGTTAACTGCTACAACAATATTGGTTTCAGTAGTAAATTTAACTTGTAGATGGCGAACATCAAGAACAGTTTCAGTCATATATCAGCTTAGATAGAGGTTAACAGAATTTTAACCGATACCTCTTCAAACGGTAGTTTTATATCTATGCAAATAGAATTTTATTGGCTCATAACCATGACATAATCACCCATGTAAGACTAAATTATTTACGACTATGTAGTTGATTTTTTGCAGACACTTAATTCTATAGATAGATATATAATTGCATTTTAAAATTAATAATGGGCAATATTACAACTATGGTTGGATGTCTTGCAAACTCGTTTGTTACATAATTGTATGTGCAACAAGACGATCAATTTTTGATGACAAACAACAAGCTAAAGCGCGCTGTAGGGACATTTCCTACCCGCAAAGATGCCGATGTAGCATTAACCGATCTTCGTGACGCTGGTTTTAATATGGTTTGTATATCAGCTATATCCCAAGATCCTCAAGGGGAGAGTATAGCAGATGTAGAAGTCAAATCTAGTGCCGAAAGAGCTAAGGATGGCGCGGAAACTGGTGCAGTGATGGGTGCAACAACAGGCGGTATACTCGGTCTAATTGGTAGTTTGAGTATTTTAGCAATCCCTGGAGTTGGTGTTGCTACAGAAGTTGCTGTCTTATTAGGCAATGCTCTATTGGGTAGTGGTATTGGTGCTGCAGGGGGTAGTTTAGCAGGTTCTTTGATTGGTTGGGGCATACCAAAAGAACAAGCAG
>CAKZYI010000513.1 GCA_937884735.1 uncultured Pleurocapsa sp. | reverse complement strand
GTACTGCATATGCTTGTCCGTTTACCCCATCCTCTGCTTGATTGACTTCATAGCCAGCCATCTCTAAGTTGATAGAGACTAATTCTGAGATTGCGGGATCGTCATCAATTACTAGTATTCTGGGCATATTAAATATATGGTTGATATTATGATTGGTTATGTTCCGCGATTGGTGAAGCCTCGGCCATGTCACCGCTATTTATTTCGATTAGATACAAAAAATTAGGATAAATTAATAAATCCTGTCCTGATTATAAGCAAAAATGCCCATTGTGTTTTAGTTCCTTATCCTGTATCTAACGTTTTTGAATTTTAGTTATATATTATGTACTCATTTATAAGTAAAATGTAAGTGTATTTACTTATGTAAAGATTTTAAATTAAATTATAGTTTATTAGCGAGTAGCTAAAATTGCGTCTGAAGATCCTTTAAAGTGAGAGCAGATTCCTGAATTGATTTCGCCAGTAACACAAATTGTACGACGAGAGAGATATATTGACTCTCAATTTCGTAGTTATTTATCGTACATACAGATACTTTTCAAGAACTATCGCCGTAAATTGAAAACCTCGAACTACTCTGATTTCTCTTTGCCTTTTGACTATTGATAAAACTTTGAAATTTAAATTACCCTAATGAAGAGAATTATCTTACTCGCAACTCTAATTTTTTCAGCCTGTCAAGGCAAAACTTTCATATCTCAATCGCAAACGGCAGAGTTAGCCACATCTACACAATCTCAAACGGCTGCGCTTCAAACAGTAGCACCAGAAATGTTAATTTCTACTAGAGGTATTGGCAAGGCTAAGTTGGGAATGACCTTGAAAAGCCTCAAACAAGTATCAAGTGGGGATACTGACTTTGAACTAATGCCATCCTTTTTAGAAGGAGTAGATGCGATCGCAGTCAGCCAAAAAGGTCTAATACAGTATTACATTCTCTATGATATTGAAGATAATTCAGAGTCGGATTCAATGGCTGCGATCGAAGATCGAACAATTACTGCTTTGATGACCAGCAATGATAACTATCAGACCGAACATGGAGTAAAAGTTGGTACACCGATCAAAGAAGCAGAAGATATATATGGTAATGCTGTATTGGCTTACAATACCGAGGGAGCGTCAAGAGAATACATCACTTTTGGCAACAAAAACCCCGACAATATTAAATTTATCGCTTCCTACTTTAAATTGATCTCTGATGGTTTAGGATTCTCTGGTATTTACCCTGAATATCCAGGGGTTTCATATGTTACGGACAAATATCATGATGATGCAGCGATTGCTGTAATTGAGGTGGCTTGTAACTCTGATGACTGCATCAACTAGCTATACCCAGTCCAGCCCAAACTATAGTTTATAGCCATGGTTGATGATTTGCTATTTAGCCTTGTTTTGACTTTATTTTGTGGTTTTATCGGAGGTCAAATAGCTCGTAAATTTGGCGCGCCACCACTGCTAGGCATGATGCTAATGGGTATTTTCTTAGGCGCAGAAGGAAGTAATCTTATTGCCAAGGAAATGTTAGATTTGGCAGACGATTTTAGAACTATGGCAGTAACAGTTATCTTGATGCGAGCGGGTTTGGGCTTAGACAGCCAGAAATTAGCCCAACAGGGTAGTGTCGCGTTGCGCTTGGGTTTTCTCCCTGCTTTAACCGAAGCGATCGCCATTTCATTTATTTCAATTTGGTTATTTGAATTTGATTGGCTCACAGGTTTGCTTTTAGGTTGCGTAATTAGTGCCGAATCCCCCGCAGTAATTGTCCCTGGTATGTTGCGTCTCAAAAATTTGGGCTGGGGAGTATCCAAAGGAATTGCCGATGCTATTTTGACAGGAAGTGCTTTATCTGATGTCTTAATTTTGTTGTTGTTTAGTCTGCTGTTGAACTTTTTATCTTCAGGGGATCTAGGCAATAGTCAAATTTGGTTGTTACCCCTAGAAATCGTAGCTCAAATCGTTTTAGGAGTCATAATTGGCTACTCGATCGGAAAAATAGTTGTTTTTGTCGCAGTCAAGCAGAAATGGACGCAAAATAACGTACAAAATACCCTAATTGGCGCTAGTTTTGCTTTGATAGTTGTGGTTGTGGCAAAAAATTTTCCTTATTTTTCTGGATATTTGGCAGTTATGGCGATGGGATTTTTCTTGATTAAATTTAGTCCCCCTTTAGCTCGCCAATTGCGTCAGGAATTTAATCACCTATGGATAGTTGCAGAAATACTTTTATTTGTGCTGATGGGTGCAACCATTCAGCTAAAAGTATTAGAAAATATTTTATTACCAGGACTAGTATTACTGATTCTAGGACTACTGTTAGGACGAACTATTGGCTGGTATTTGGCGACAGTAGGCAGCAATTGGACTTGGCGCGAGAAATTCTTTCTTCTACCAGGAAACTCCGCTAAAGCCACCGTACAAGCCGCTATTGGTGCAATACCTCTAAGTATGGGCATCCCCAATGGAGATATTATTTTAGCGATCGCAGCTTTATCTATTTTAGTTACTGCACCTTTGGGAGCGTGGGCGATACCAACTTTTGCGCCCAAGCTACTTACTCAAGACAAAATAGATCCTACCAAAACTACCGCAGTCAATCGAACAGTAGTTTTAGGGGTGATCGAATTAGAAACAGACAAGAAAATACCTGAACCTAGTTTGGCGATCGCTCTCTTAACAAAGGTTGCTGATTTAGCTCGTCGTACCGATGGCGAAGCAATTATTATTTGTCCCAACCAAAATCAAGCAGCAGATATTTCTTCTTTAGAATCGATGATTGCTAAATTACTGCTCGATATTCCCCATCAAATTATCTATTTAAAAGAGCCAATAATAGAAGCAATATTACCAATTGCTCATCAATACCAAGTTACTGAAATTATTTTGCACCAAAAAGAGCAAAAAAAACCACATAAGCCCGAAATAAATCTCGATTCAGTAGCTGAAATTGTTTTGAATAATAGTGACATTTCCTTGGTTTTGTTGAGTTGAAATAAACCAGATCAATATCTCAAAAAACCTAATATTGCGTTTTTATAACAATCTTATGAATCACTCAGATTAATAAGATTAATTTGCATTACCTAGTTTTTTAACAAGTTTTTTTAAACTACTATTTGAAAGTGTAATTTCATAGCAGAAGTTGAGTACACATAAGCTTGACCAAAATAATTTGAAGACAGACGTTTAAACCCATAACGTAGCAGCAATCAACAGAATTAATTGAGGAGATATCTTACTGTGATTTGGAAAACTAATTCTTTATTATCCAATCAACAAAAATCGACTGAAAATTTAGCTTACTGGCAAGATCGGCTAAACACCGCTCCACCTTGTTTGACAATGCCTAGTGATTTTTCTCGTAACCTAAATTGCCCCAAAGATCTAGCGACAAATAGTATCTTTAGCAAACTAGATTTGATGGTGTCAGACCAACTATGGCAGAAATTACAATCTGTCGCTCAAGAAAAAAACATCGATCTAGAATTAATTTTTCTAAGTGCTTATTATGTTTTGCTATATCGCTATACCAATCAGCCTAATATAAGTATTGGCTATTGTTCCCTCGATAATAGTGACTCAGTTAACAATTTGGTCTTGCCTTTTATATTCAAAATTGACAATACCCAGAGTTCATTCTTAGATTTATTAAACTATTCTGGCGATCGCTTTTTGGCACTAAAGCAGCACCAAAATATCAGCGTAGAGCATCTAGAAGAAAATACTCTTCCTTGGTATCAGATGCTATTTTCCTATGACAATCAAGCCCCACAGCTTCCAGCAAAATTATCCAATCAAAGAGAATTATGCTTAAGCATTAATCCGCAATCGTCTCAAATCAGTTTGGAATTCAATACGGGCTTATTTCTAGCAGAAACTTGTCATAGAATTATCAACAACTATCATAGACTTCTAGAAGATATTGCCGAGTATCCCCACAAGCAAATCGATCGATTATCTTTGCTGACAGAAACAGAGACAGATTTGTTACTCAATCAGTGGAATCAAACTCAAGTGGAGCCAGAATCTAGATGTGTTCATCAACTGTTTGAAACTAGAGTCGAACAAAATGCCCATGCCATTGCTCTTAAGTGCCAAGATCGACAGTTAACCTACTCAGAATTGAACCAAAAAGCCAATCAGTTAGCCCATTACTTGCAGACTCTAGGCGTAGGCAAAAATTCTTTGGTTGGGTTGTGTTTAGAGCGATCGCTAGATATGGTAGTAGGGGTACTAGGAATACTCAAAACAGGTGCGGCATATGTTCCCCTCGACCAAGAAAATCCCGCAGCGAGATTGTCCTACATCTTAGAAGATTCCCAAATAGCAGTCTTATTAACCGAGTCGGCATTGCAAGGTCAAGTGCCTCAATCAGACAATCTATCGTCTATCGTCTACTTAGATCGAGACTGGAATGCGATCGAACAGCAGCCCACAGATAATTTAAACATTCACCTCAATCGAGAAGACTTAGCCCATATTGTATATACTTCTGGCTCAACAGGAAAACCCAAGGGAGTAATGATTACCCATGGCAATCTGAGTCACTATGCCCATTCCCTTCAAATCGCTTTAGATATTACCCCTGACGATGTGTATCTCCATCGCGGATCGATTGCCTTGATTGTTTCGGCTAGACAATTATTAATGCCTTTAGCTCAAGGGGCAACTGTTTCAATCCTAACTACTGCCGATAAAAAAGATCCGCTGAAAATGTTTGAGTCGATCAAAGATCATGGGGTAACAATTGTAGACCGCGTACCTTCTTTCTGGCGCAATTTTTCGGGGATTCTTGATAGCTTAAGCATAAAACGTCGTCAAAGCTTAATGGACAACCGAGTGCGGCTAGTTGCAGCGGGGGGAGAACAAGTATCCTTAGAAATATATCAATGTTGGCGCAAGCTTTTTAAGCCAGAAGTAAAGCTTGCTAATATCTACGGACAAACAGAAGGTACGGGAGTAGTGACAATTTATTATATTCCTGAAGAAATAGATCGACACTTCAAATCTTTGCCCGTGGGTTCGCCTATTCCCAACATGAAGGTATATGTTTTAGATAAAGAACTTCAACCCGTTCCCATTGGTGTAACTTGATAAATCCATATTAGAGGCGCAGGGGTAGCACAAGGATATCTCAATAAACCAGATTTAACCGCTGAAAAATTTGTTACCAATCCTTTTGTTTCTGGTGCAAGACTCTACAAGACAGGAGATTTAGGACGCTATTTACCCAACGGTACAATTCAATTCCAAGGAAGAAGCGATCGTCAAGTTAATATTAACGGATTGCGAATAGAATTGGGCGAGATTGAAACTACTTTGGTTCAACATCAGCAAATTCTCGAATCTGCTGTAGTAGTAAAAAATAATAAGCTCAACCAAACTCTGACGGCATATATCGTTCCCAGTCAAAATCCACCAACTAAAGCAGAAATACGCGATTTTGTACTGGAGAAGCTACCCAAATATATGCTGCCAAACAACATTATCTTTTGTGATTCTTTTCCTTTACCAGCTAGCGGTAAAATTGACCGCAACGCCTTGGCTACCATCGTTGATGATAGTAAAGATACAAACTATGTTCCTCCTAGTAACAATCTCGAATCTGAGATTGTACAAATTTTGGAGGATATTCTCGATGTCCAAAAAATTGGAGTCCAAGACGATTTTGTTGAACTTGGCGGAAATTCTCTTATTGCAGCACGTTTGGTGGCAGAGATCGAGGATAAATACCAACAAACAATTCCTATCTCTAGCGTATTCCAATCATCAACACCTCAAGCCCTAGGGAAGTTGATTAATCAAGAAGAAGCAAGTTCTACTCCCAAAAGTTTTATTCCGATTAAAAAAGGTAAATCTAGCCCTATTCTATTTGGTCTTCACAACCTAGGTCATGGTCTAGAACTATATCGCCCTCTAGCCAAAAATTTGAATCATAATATGAGTCTTTATGGACTGTCATCATTTTATAGTAATGATTCCGATGATCCCCATCCGAGGGACATTTCTGCTTTGGCTGCATACTATGCTCATCGAATTAAACTTGTTCAACCTGAAGCTCCCTATCATATTATGGGAGTATCTTTTGGAGGTGTAATTGCTTATGAGACGGCTCGGATACTTACATCTCAGGGATATGAAGTAAAGTTCTTAGCTTTAATCGATACTTTTCTACCAGGTCAAAAATCTGCTGCTCAAATTCTCCCCTTAAAAGACCGTATTGTCGGTCATATCAAAAAAATAGGTACTAAAGGTGTAGGACACATCTTAGATCGAGTTAAATGGCGCACCAAATACATTCTAGATAACGCCAAAGCGAATTTATACGATCTAAAATGGGTCAAGGAAAATTTTGTCGACTCGACCAGCCGAAGTTTTGAAACAACAGAATATATCAAACGCAAAAAAGAATACCAAGAAGTAAATCGCGACTATCAAATCAATCCATAATCAGGTCATGTCAGTCTTTTTCGTGCAGCTGATGACATGGATTTGAAACTGGGATGGAATGAATTAGCTGAATCAGGTTTGTCTATTTATGATGTTCCTGGGGAGCATTTAGAAGTACTCAAAGAACCCAACGTAAAAATATTGGCGAAAAAGCTAGAATCAGCAATCAACAGTTGTCAGTAGGCTAATCTACTGACTTAGCGTCAGTAGGGACGCAGAAATGTTGCCAGAGCTAGCTATGTCTTTAGATTTAGAAGATTGAATAATCTCTTAAAAGCTAAAAGCGCGACAGCTTTGCTCTGGAACGAACAGAGTTCGTTGCTAAAAGCTAATGGCTAAAAGCTAATAGCTACCTTAACCAACTAATCCTGTTAACCCGAACTGACGTTATTTAGCGATCGAATTTATTTCTAGTTCTAAAGACGCTAATTCTTCAGCCATGCGATCTTCTGCGGACTTTGGCAAGACGAGGTTTAGAATCAAAGCACAAAGAGAACCGACAGAAATGCCCGATTCCAAAATACTTCTTAGCTGTTCGGGAAACCCCGATAATGCTTCGGGGACATAGGTTACTCCCAATCCTGTTGCTAATGATGCCCCAACAATTATCAAAGAACGATTGGTCATCTCAATTTCGCCC
>CAKZYI010000512.1 GCA_937884735.1 uncultured Pleurocapsa sp. | reverse complement strand
TTCTACAACAGGGAGAACTCATTTTTTTTGTTTGAGTGGCAGAAAGAGCGATCGCATATTGGCAAAAAAGACGCTTTTGTTCTTTAAGATTAACGAGTAATAAGTTTTCTATTTTTTACTTCCTGTTTACATAAAGTGACTATTAAACTAACGCACAAAGAATTTTTGGAGCATTTTCAAGAAGCTGATAAAAAAGAAATACAGAGCGATCTTACTGATGAGTTAGATAGCACATTTAAATTTAATGCTCGATTTGCAAAAGGGTAGAAAAGAGAAATTTGTCTAAGAACAGGCATTTTCTTAGACATTCGCCAATTTCAAAACAAGGAGCGTGTAATATATACCGAACCAGAAGGTGAATTTGATGATATCACATTTACTTTTTTGCTTTCAGGCAACGAGCAATGGAGTGTTGCATCCGCATTAAGCGAAACTTCATTTACCCGTAATAGCGGAGAATATCTTCTAGCTAGTCCTGGCTCACGAGGTGAGTTGACTATCGATCGTGGTACAAAACTTGTGTCTCAAGTATATATTTCAGTTCCGCAAGCAATGGTTCGTTCTTTTGCTACATCTGGGCAGGGAGGGCTACCTGATTGTCTTCAGCGTCTGTTCGGACTCATACATCAAGATATTTATCGCCACGTTACGAGTATTCAACCAACGACAACCGCAGTACTACAGCAGATTGTAATTTAAAGTTTGAGTTTGCCGTCGTGGCAAAGTTATGCTTTAAATTACACAAACAAATAATTAGTCACTGTACAACAATGGAGCATAGCGGATTTGAACCGCTGACATCTTGCATGCCATGCAAGCACTCTACCAACTGAGTTAATGCCCCCAATATAGAGATAATATTAACACAACAATATCATCGAACTTGAGACGAAATTCAACTAAGACGACTTAGACAGTTACCAACTATAAAATAAACCACTAACATTGCAGCGGCAGAAGCGGCAACCAGTGTCCCAGCAAGCATTAAGGAGAACTCTTGCCGTTCCAAAGCCGACTGCATCAAATGCAGCGACCATGCCACTAAGGCAACATCAAATATGAGAATTGGAATCAGCATTTTTTACGAAATGTAAACTTATAATTAATCTTAGTACATAATTTCTCAGTTTTGGGTTGTCTTTTTGCTAACTTAAGCTTTACTAAAGATTATTAAGTTATGTCATTCTGACAGGAACTTGATGCTGATGGAGATAGGTCTTGATCTCTTGGACACTGAGCTGCCCAAAATGCAACAGAGAAGCTAAAAGAGCTGCTTCAGCCTTGCCTGTGTCCAGGGCTTCATAAATATGCTGGCAATTTCCTGCACCTCCAGAAGCAATAACAGGAATTTCTATTTGTTCTGCTATGGTTTTGGTGAGTTCTAAGTCATAACCAGTTTGAGTTCCATCTGCATCCATGCTGGTAACTAGCAGTTCTCCTGCGCCTCTTTTCGCCATTTCCTTTGCCCAAAAAATCGCGTCTATGCCTGTATTTTTGCGACCTCCACGAACATATACATCCCAGCCAGGATTATCAATTTCAATACGCTTACGGGCATCTATGGCAACTACAATACACTGTTTTCCAAAGCGATCGCTTGCTCGGTTGATTAAGTCTGGGTTGCGTACTGCTGCTGAATTGATGCTAACTTTATCCGCTCCTGCCCGTAACAAAATTTTAATATTTTCTAAGGATTGAATTCCACCACCAACTGTGAGAGGAATAAAAACTTGCTCTGCGGTACGGTAAACAACATCTACAATCGTGCCTCTATCTTCATGGGTGGCAGTAATGTCCAGAAATACTAGTTCGTCAGCTCCAGCATCGTTATAGACTTTTGCCAATTCTACGGGGTCTCCTGCATCTTTGAGGTCAACAAAATTAACTCCTTTAACCACCCTTCCTGCATTAACATCTAGACAAGGTAATATTCTTTTGGCAAGCATAGTCAGTTTTTATTAGTCGGCTGGGTATTGCTTAGTTTGACACAGATAATTTACTTGAAGTATTGTCTCACACTCAGTTCTATAGTTTCAAGTATTGCTCTGGTTATTCCAGAGCCAACCTAAGAGTTGTTATTTGAAATGACTATAGGCTAAAATTGACCAACAAAAAACCCACGTTTTAGGTACGTGGGAATTAAGAAAAAATAGATTAGCTTGGCTGAAAGCTAATTGTCTTCAATTCTAAAGTTCAGCTAAAACTTCTTTTGCGATCGCAATAGTGCGATCGATATCTTCATCTGTGTGTGCCAAAGAAGTAAAGCCAGCTTCAAATTGGGAAGGAGCAAGATAAACGCCTCTTTCGAGCATTCCACGATGAAAACGACCAAATTTCTTTAGATCGGCAGTTTTAGCATCATCATAGTTATGAACTTCTTGAGCTGTAAAGAACATACCAAACATGGCACTAATGCTACCACCAGTTACTTCATGACCAGCTTCTTTTGCCGCATTCAACAAGCCTTTTGACAGTTTTTTAGTAATACGGTCTAACTGCTCGTAAGTACCTGGTTTACTCAATAGTTCGAGGGTTTTTATTCCAGCAGTCATTGCCAAAGGATTACCAGACAAAGTACCCGCTTGATACATAGGCCCTGCTGGTGCAACCATAGACATAATATCTGCGCGTCCACCATAAGCACCTACAGGTAGACCGCCACC
>CAKZYI010000511.1 GCA_937884735.1 uncultured Pleurocapsa sp. | reverse complement strand
CTGAATATCTAGGCTTATTTCCTGATTAATCTTGATAATGCTATATTCTTGAGTTTCATTTAAAGCCAAATTTTTGGGAAACAAAGGAACAGAATTATCCATACTAGAAAAATCTAGTCGATTTACAGTAGCAGCAACTGACTGAAAAACATACTTTGATAAAAAAACATCAGTGGTAAAAACAACAGTGCAGAAAATAAAGGTTAATAATGAGACTAGCTTTGGTTTCATAGATACTTTCATGATTGCTAATTTCTTTCATGTCTGTTTGCAGAAAATGCTCCCCACTGTTCTTGTCTTTATATGCAGGTCAGTATTTTCTCGATTCAGGTCTCAATCCTGCAACCCCAAGATACTAATATTTCCAATCTGGTACTTGATTTAAAACCAAATCTTGCTGGTTGTTTTGACAATATTGTTCCAATAAATCCTCTTTGTTCGACAGAAGTTTGCGATCGGGTGCAAACATATATCTTTCTTCTTCTTTTGATGTCCAACCGCTTAACCAGACTACACTCATGATTTTTTGCATCATGCCCATATCTAAAAATTCTTCGCAGGTTAGCTGAGACATATTCTTAATTTTGTCGTCGTCTGATGCTGTCACAGTCGTAGGATAGAAAGCTGAAGCTATAGTCATAGCTGCTACTGCTGCTTTTAATAAAATGAATTTGAATTGCATAATGAAATTTTGTAACACAAGATTAAGTCGATGTATTCATAATATTTTGTTCCACTTTTCCTGACTTCGATCCAACGTCCAATTGGCGATTGTACAAAAGTACATAAAAGATAAAAAAAGCTTCAGTATTGCGATCGCCATGGAGTTTAATCATCAGGCAAAAGACAATCGCAACAGTGTATTAGTTAGCCCACTGCTATATTTGGGAGTTGGAAAGGTCGATCAACTCCTCAAAGCGATAATCGGATCTAATTGGGCTGCATTACGGGCAGGGACAACCCCAAAGACTAGACCAATTGAGCCTGAAACTGCGATCGCCACTAGAATTGCCTCAAAACTAACGATTGTTTCTAAAGGAGAGAGGAGGGCTACAATCATCGTTCCTCCTACTCCTAAGCCAACGCCGATTAAACCGCCAATCGTAGCTAAGATAATCGCCTCAACGGTAAATTGAATCAAAATATCGCTACTAGTTGCACCCAGGGCTTTGCGTAAGCCAATTTCTTGAGTACGTTCTACCACCGAAACCAACATAATATTCATAATGCCAATTCCTCCCACAATAAGAGAGATACTGGCAGTAGAACCCATCACGAGAACTAAAATATCGGTCACGCGCTCGGCGGTTGTCATCAGATCTTGTT
>CAKZYI010000510.1 GCA_937884735.1 uncultured Pleurocapsa sp. | reverse complement strand
CCATTGAAATGCTTTCTTTTATTCTAGTATTAAATAAATATTAAACAAGTTACCTATCATATACTTCTTCTATTTGTAAAACACAAAGGATGCCACCGCCAAAGGAATTTCCCACAATGAAAATAATTTATTCATTAGCTAACCAATATTTAGAGCTAGCTTAATTTTCCTACAAATTACTCATTCCTAAACACAATTGTTTAAAATGTTTGCCCCTTGCCTCAAAACTAAGATATTGATCGAAACTGGCACAGGCGGGAGATAGTAAAACTACTTTAGCTTGTTTTTCTAATGCGATCGCTATACTTTTGGAAACAGCATTTTCCATGGTTTCGACAATTTCATAATCATGATAGTTGCGATCGCTTAATTTCTGGGCAATTTCTGATGCAGCTTCGCCAATCAACAAGACAGCAGCAGCATTATTTTTAATACTTTCAACCCAAGCTGTATCGTCGCCTGTTTTTCCTTGTCCCCCTGCGATTAAAATTGCAGGTGCGTCTACAGAATTTAAACCAACTTCAGCCGCGTCGTAGTTAGTTGCTTTACTATCGTTGATGAATTTAATTCCTTGATAGGTGCAAACATATTCCAAACGATGTTCTACCCCTGGGAAAGAAGTAATAGTTGAAGCGATCGCTTGCTTATCAATGCCTGCTATTTTAGCGGCTGCTACTGCTACCAAGAGATTTTGTAGATTATGCTCTCCAGGCATCTTAAACAGGGATATGGGGGCAATAAGTTCGCCCTGGGCTACAATCCAACCATCTTCAATATAAACTTCCACAGAGCGATTATCGCCAAAGCTATTTTTACCTTTTACGCTCGTCCAAACTACATCTTCTCCTAACTCCAATCCTTTCTCTTGCAAAAAGCGATCGTCGCCATTAACAATCTTTTGCTGGCAGCGTTTTAGTAGAGAAGCCTTAATTTGATAATAGTTTTCTACTGTTTTGTGGCGACTGAGATGATCGGGAGTGAGAGTTGTAAAGATACCTATTTGCGGTGCCAATTTTGTCGAGGATTCTATTTGATAACTACTTAATTCCGCAATAATCCAATTATATGCCCCAAAGCATTCCCTATCGGTTACAGAGCGGTTTCCTTGAAGAAAAGTTTTCTCGCTAACGCTATCTAAATTTTGAATTGCCAATTCACAAGCCGCATTACCAATATTGCCGCAGGCAGGAGCATTCGATCCTGCCGCCTGAAAGATTGCCGCAATTAATGCCGTAGTTGTAGTTTTGCCATTAGTACCCGTAATTCCGATCCAAGGAATATTACTAAGATAACGCCAGGCTAGTTCAATTTCGCCAATAGTCTCTATTCCCAATTTTCTAGCTGACTCTAGAGGCTCTATATCCCAAGGTACACCAGGACTTACTACAATTAAATCGGGAATATCTTCCCCTTCTAAGGTTACGCTGCTGTTTAGTTTTACAGCAACGCCCTCTTCGGTTAACTGTTTTTGTGATTGTAGTAGTTGACTTGAGTTTGACCTCGATGCAACTTGTGTTTCTGTTGCCGAATCTACTAGGGTAACTTGCCAACCATCTTTGTTCAATAGTCTGGCTGCGGCAATTCCCGATCTTCCTAAACCAATAATCTCGCCTTT
>CAKZYI010000509.1 GCA_937884735.1 uncultured Pleurocapsa sp. | reverse complement strand
ATTTTGTGATAGATTTTGTGAATTAATAATTAACTCACTGTATATAATCTGTGTTACAGTTTATTTTTTGTTCGACTAAAATAAAACATTTTGATTCTGTTTTTTCAAATTTTGCTGATTGCTCGCCCTAGCAAATTAGTCAATTTGTTAAAGCTGGAGCTATCCCATGAAAGCTACAAAATAGACGTAGTTCATGATGGAATGTCTGGATTGCTCAAGTGTAAAGCAAATAAGCCGCAATTAGTTATTTTAGATTGGCATATCTCTATTTTTTCGGCTGCTGATTTGTGTTGTCGCTTACACGATTGTAATAGTTCAATATTAGTTCTAGATACTGGACGACGAATTGAAGATCGTGTTGCTGCATTAGATGCTGGTGCGGATGACTGTGTGTCAATTCCTTTTGCTATGAATGAATTTTTAGCAAGAGTTAGAGTTCAACTACGGAAGTACATAGTCAAGAAACCTTCAAGCTTGATATTTGAGGATCTTAGGTTAGATACTTCCACTAGAGAAGTGTATCGTGGCGATCGCTATATTTATCTCACTACCAAAGAATTTGCTCTTTTAGAATATTTACTGACATATCCTCGGCAGGTTTTAACTCGGACTCAAATCCTCGATACTGTATGGGGTTATGAATATACTAGGGATTCTAATATTATTGAGGTTTATGTTCGTTATTTACGACTAAAATTAGAAGAAAATGACAGTAAAAGATTGATCTACACTGTTCGCAGCGTGGGCTATGTACTTAGGGAATCAAGTTTCTTTTGAATTATCATTTTTTAATTCATGTTCTCCCTCCTCAGAAATTGTTCTTTTATTCATTCTGCGGTCGCCTGCTAGGGAAAACTCCCAATTATCTAAAACATCTTTCACAATTACTTCCTTAAACCAGATTTGACCAACAACTGTTAGAGGTAGAGAAAGTAATAAGCCCAGAAAACCGAAAAAGGTAGCAAAAAATAATTGAGACAGAAGAGTAACCGCAGGCAAAAGAGATACCTGCTGTGCCATAACTATTGGCGTGAGGACATTACTTTCTAGCTGCTGAATAATTATATATAAAATTAGAACAGCAAAAGCCTTCCAAGGGGCTTCAATTAGAGCGATCGCCATGGGAGAAAGTACGCTTAATGTAGGACCTATATTAGGAATAAAAGTCATCACTCCTGCTAGCATAGCTTGGGATAGTGCCAGAGGAATACCCAATATTAATAAACAGATAAAGCTAAAAACGGCGATAACCACCATGTTGAACAAAATCCCTACCAGCCAGCCTTCTAAGCCTTCTACACATAAATCCAAAATTTGATCTACTCTACGGCGATAAAATGCAGGAAACAGGCGTATAAATCCTTTTCTGTAGGGAGTTGGATCTGCCAAAAGCATTAAGGTAATTGCTAATAACAGCAGAGTGCCTAATAAAACCCCTAAAGAATTGTAAAAAATTGCCAGTCCTCCACCCAAAAACTGCTGAATTAGAGGTTGCAATTGTCTATTTAATTCTTCTGTATCTGGTAAAAAATTGATAATCCTAGGGTCGAGACGCTCTGAAAGAAAGTCAAGCCAAGTATCTAATTTCTCTATTCCTTGGGGTACTAGTCTACCCAAAGCTTGAAACTGATCGATAAAAGGAGGAACAACAATCCAAATACAACAAACGGCTACTACAATTAGCGAAATTGCTGACAAACTAACTGCATGAATACGCTTCATACCTCGCTTTTGAAAGCTTTTGACTAAAATATTTAAGGAAGTCGCCAAGACGATCCCCGTAAACAATAAAAGTAATAGTTGCTTGATTTGCCACAGGACATAAAGAGCAATAAAAAAACCGACCAGACCAATCCAAGTACCAAAATTCACC
>CAKZYI010000508.1 GCA_937884735.1 uncultured Pleurocapsa sp. | reverse complement strand
GTTCAAGAAGCATCAGAACAAGCAGAGCAATATGTACCCATAATTAAAGTGGTTTTAGAGCGATCGCGTCCTTTAACTACTGAAGAAAAAGAATTAGCCAAAGACAAAAAATACGGCAAAACTATTGAAAAACTTGGCTCTGTTGTTGCAGCACAAGAAGAGTTCCAAGAAACCTGTACGGGTAACGGAAGCTTGGTTTTAAATGCGATCGCCTGGCAGCTTGACCAAGGTGTAGATACGCAAGTCGACAAGAATTAAAGCCCAGGTTGATGGTGGGGTGGTGAAATTATAAAACTGCTCAATTTTATAATTGGTAGGGCTATCTTTGAAAGCTGCCTCTCCATCTCTTGTTTAATTTAAGGGATAAACATGAGCAGAGAAATTTTCTTGTTTTAGTTGGGATACAAATTTATCTGCATCTTCTCTATTTTTAAAAGCACCCATATACACAAAAATCCCTTGAGGGAAATTTACGAGAGAGATCTGGTTTACTTTTTGTCGTGCTAAAGATAAAGACTCTTCACCCATATATTCACTCAGTACATAATGATGGGGAGTATTAAAAGACGACAAGCTGGCAATATTATTTAGAGGAGCCAGGGCAGGAGGAATGGGAGTAAGAGCCAAAGTTAGGTCTTTATCTTCATTTTCTATAGTTTTAATCGCCCCTAATGTACTGAGGTTGAGAGGAATAAATTCTTGATCGCCAAAGTTACTGTTACCTATTTTGGCGATCGGAGGCTGAACTCGATCGCTCTGTACTGCATTGTGAGTATTGCGCCAAATGAATCCCGCAGAAATTAGATTAACTAAAAATAATATGGCGATCGCACTCAGACCCCAAGGACTAAGTAGATTATCTAGCCAACTTTTATCTTGATACTCTATTTCATCAGATTCTAAATCTAATTCTGATAGTTGTAATTCTGTTCTGCGCTGCTCCAAATCTTTTTCTAATTCAGCATTCAAAAAAAGTTTAGGCGGGCTTAATTTACTGTCGTCTTTATTTCCTTTATTTCTATGGGGATTAAATATATTAATTGTCCCCGTAGCAAATGGTTTGTGAACAATACTAGACTGCAAGTTAGAGTTAGCTGGTGTTTTTTGATCGCGATCGCTTATTTTTTTAGACGACATATTGCTACAGGATATAGAGCCTAAATTAAACTTAATTAATTATTTAAACCCCGTCCATGTTGAAAACTGCAGTTTCGTACCGAGCGTGAAGTTTGAATAAGAAAAATAAAGAGTTACTTATTACTTATTACTACATGGGGCGAACCGAATCGCCTTTGTTACTTTCTCGAACAGATATCTTTAAAACTCCTAGTTTCAAATTAGATGCGGTTTAAGTGTCTAGTTTAACTTCTCTATTTAAAAACCGCTCTACGGTAGTTCACTATTTTCTTATTTACTGGAATATTGTTTGTCCAATACGATCGATAATCTGTAGTATTTCTTGTAGAAACTCTTGGGAATTAATATCAAATGCCAGCTGTAAGACAATCAAAATAGCAGCGATTGTCAACATAGTTTTGACGCTAGCTTTGATAACTCTAAATAACCAAGCAAGTATCAGACATAAAACAACTACGGCAGCAATGGGAATTATGATTTCTACTGACATGAATTTTTAAAACAGTTAAGACAGTTAGGATAATTTTGACTATAAACTTAATTTACCTAGGGCGTGGAATAAATTAGGAGCTTATAGACTATAACCAATAGCATAAAGCCACCTACAAAAACACTTTGTGCATTGTATATTTAAATCGCCAACGGCAAAAAAAAAGAGAGAGAATAAATTTCCCTCTCCCTATCGCCTTGTGGCTTTTGTTGGTTGTTTTTCTTGAGTTTTTGACGCATCATTTGCTCTCTTTTGCGTAGCTGTCTTGCTCTAGCCGAGCCACCCTTCCCCTTATCGTTGCGTCCTCTTTTACGAGGAGATTCCCATCGCTTGAGTCTTTCAACCATAATTACGCGCTTTTTTGATTTATATAGACATACTTATTGTAACACCTGATTTAATTTTCCACTGCGATAACCCTCCAAATCCAGAGTTACATAAACAAAACCCAAGTCTTGAAAGGTTTTGACTAGTTGTGGTAAATCTACTTGTTGTACAAAAGTAGAAATATCTTCAGGGGATAATTCAATTTTTGCCGTATCCTCAACAGATCGCACTCGCAAATTTTGATAACCTAGTTTCCGCAAGTATATTTCTGCCCTACCTACCCGCTGTAATTTTGTTACTGTAATAGATTCTCCGTAGGGAAAACGAGAGCTTAAACAAGGTTGGGCAGGTTTATCCCACCAAGCTAGTCCCAGGCTGCGAGAAATCTCTCTAACTTCGCTCTTGCTCACCTGTATTTCAGCTAAAGGCGACCTGGCACCTCTTTCTTTTGCTGCTTGAATACCTGGGCGATAGTCTTTTAGGTCATCAGCATTTACCCCATCTACAACGTAAGGATAACCTCGTTTTAAAGCCAGAGGTTTGAGAGTATCGTGAAGTTCGCTTTTGCAAAAATAACAGCGATTGACGGGATTGGCTGTATAGTCTGGGTCGTCCATTTCATGAGTTGCTACAAGCTCATGGTTAATCCCAATTTGTGCAGCTTGAGTTTGAGCGTCAATTAATTCTTCAGGGAGTAGAGAAGTCGATACTGCGGTAACAGCTAAAGCGCGATCGCCCAAAACATCATAAGCAATTTTTGCTACCAAGGTACTATCTACACCTCCAGAGTAGGCAATCAAGGCTTTTTCCATATTTTGAAACAAATCTCGTAACTGTTTTAATTTGCGATCGCTCATTACCAAATTATC
>CAKZYI010000507.1 GCA_937884735.1 uncultured Pleurocapsa sp. | reverse complement strand
AAAATTCTGTATCGTCACTAAAAACAATGCTGTCGGCAGTACTAGCAACAAACGAGCCACCAATATTTAAAGCTGCCCCTTCCTCAAAAATAATTCCCGCAGGGTTGATTAGAAATAAACTAGTATTACCGTTCACCTGCAATAATCCGTCAATATTTGAGATTTTGCCCCCAGTTACGCGAGAAAAGATGTTGGCAATACCGTCAGGGTTATTAAACAATACCTCGCTGCCGTTAGGTATCGAAAACTCATTAAAACTATGAAATAAATTATTTCCAGCGCGATCGCCACGATCGACTGTAGTTGCATTATCCCTGGAGTCAATAACAGTATCAGTCGTACCATCAGGGATAATTTGCGCTATGGAAGAGCATGCGATCGCTTTGCTCAACAAACATCCCCAAAGTAACGAATGCCAAGGTTTCATTTAGATACTTTATCTTTAGCGAACAATACTGAATTATACAAAAATATCACAGCTAAACTGCCATAATCAACACGACTATTAAAATCTAAGTAACTATTTATTACAAAACAAGTAATACCTGAATTTTTCCCCTGTTAATTCAAAGCCGACTATTTCATAATACGAGCAAACACAACAGGAGTTGCAGTTATGAGAAGTAAGCTACGTTTTTTAGGTCAAGACTATTCTCCAAACAATATTTTTGTCGAGACTATTCCCTCAGATATTATGGTTTGCTTTCGAGGACAAAGTTATCCTTTAACTCGACCTCTGCAAAGCTTTGATTCTAAATTAGAAATAAGAAAGTATCGTGGCATTCTTTATACTAAAAGCTTTTAACTATTAGATGTTTTTTATTATTAAACAGAGGTATTAAAAATATGGAGCGAGATTCCCACGAACAATTTACAGTTAATAATTTTCATGAATATTATTCCCTTATCAGTATTCCTGAAATTCAATTGTTAATGGAACAAGAATGTTTTCAACGCGATCGCAATTTACATACTAATATAAAAAGCGATCGCACTAATAACAAAAATTCAACTTCAACTACAGAAATTATCATCGCTTTAGGATTTATTGCTACTCTATTGTGTTTAGCGGGAATACAGTTGCATCGTTCGATCAATGTTGGCTCTGCTAAAGGTGAAAAGCCAACAGAAAAGGTTGTTACCATTAATCGATTGGAAAGCCTTCAAAAAATTACTCCCAAACAATTTGCTTGGCGAATATATCAGTTTTAAAGTTTTTTATAAAACGACTACAAAGTTTAAATGCTTGAGAAGAGTATATGAAAAAATGGGGATGGAGTTGGCAAATTAAAACAAGTAGTATTTCTTTAGCAATGCTGTGTTTATTGTCCGCAACAGAAATCTCTGTTTTCAGTGACTTAAATGCGATCGCTAGTCAAAAGAAAAAACAAGATACTGTCGTGATTTTCCAACCTCCCCCAGAAGACGCACAGCCAGAAGAAACAGGAGGTGCAGCTTCTCGTAATGGTAATAAATGTCCTGGGGATATGTCGGCAAAAGCCGATCGCTCCAAATTCAAAGCGATTGTACCCCAAAGTAACTCTGGGTTAACTACCAAGGAATACCCAACCTTCTGGGCTAGTATACCCCCAACTACTGCCCAGTCTGCCATACTCAGCATTGCTAAAGTGGGTGAAAAACCCTACTGGCATCAAGCGATCGCTCTAACTAACAGATCGGGATTAATTGGCATCAAGCTAGACTCCAACGCTCCTGGTTTGGAAATCGATCAAAACTACCGTTGGGCTTTAGTTTTGGTCTGTAACCCTCATCCTCATCCCAGCGATCCTGTAGTCACCGCAGGAATCAAACGAATCGATCGTAACCTACCCTCTAATATAACCAGTTTAGAACTAGCTAATTGGTATGCAGAAAGAGGTATTTGGTACGATGCTTTAAATATTTTGGCTGGGAAGAAATCTCTTTTAAATAATGGAGAATTTATTTGGTCTAAATACTTGCGATCAGGCGGGATTTTAATTGACAATTAATGATTAGCAATGAACCATTATCAATCAACGTAGGGTGGGCATAATTGAAAGTTTAAAAGTACAGCAAATAAAATCTTTGATGCCCACTCAAATCTTTTTTTTGTGTATAAACTATATTTTTTATTCCATTAATTTTAAATAACTTATACCAACAGAGCTTAGTATTATATAGCTCTAACATTCAGTTTTATTGGACAAAAGGGTATGTTGTTTATTTGGTATTGTAGTCGCTTGTTAATTGATTGATCGCCTTAACATTCTTTATGCTTTCAGATTGCTTCAAATATTCTAAAGCCAGACTAATAACGAAAGGATTGGTGTCGTATTGCTCTAAGATAGAGCCTAAAGTATATTTAAACTTTAAATCTCCCCATTGTTTGTGTTTTAAAATTATGCTAGTAATTATTGCTAGTAAAGATACTAATAAAGTTGGTACTAACGGCAGCCAGTATCCTACTATAAAAGTTACATAGCAAATAGCAATTAAGATTGCAGTAATTAAAAATATATAGATAGTAATAATAAAGAGCGATCGCAATTTTCTAGTAATAGCTACTGCTATAATTCCCCAGGTTAAAATCCACAATAATTCCCAACCTTTTGATAAGGTTTTAATTAACGGACGTTCTCCCATTGCAGAATTAATAATTTGACTGGCGACATTAGCATGAATAAAAACCCCTGGCATTCTACGAGGAGAACGAAACCAACCTTGGCTATAAGGAGTTGCGAAAGCATCGCGAACGCTCTCAGCAGTCGAACCAATAAATATTAAGCGATCACGTATCTCTGACTCAGCTATTTTATTGTTTAAAACCTCAGTTAAGGAATATCGGGTAAAGTTATTTTCTGTTCCCCAATAGTTGAGTAATATTTGATAGCCACCAACATCAGCATTAATATATCCGCCACTATTAGCGGTAAGTCGTTTAAAATTTGCTTCTCCCAAGCGATAGCGATAGTCAGTTAAATATTGGAACTGTAGCTGTTTGTCTTGTAGATATTGAAGTGCTATTTTTGCACCCAAACTAAACTTTACCTGTCCATTTTTATCCGCAATAGAAAGCAAAGCTCTACGTACTTTGTCGTCGCTATCGATAATTACATCACTAAAGCCCAAACGTTCTGAATCGACATTAGGAGGAGAAATTAATTCGCCAATAACCTTTTCTACTAAATACAAATTGGGAGTCGATCTAATTATTTGCTGCAAAGAAATATCAGGCAATTCTACTGGCAAATCGCGATAAAGATCTAAAGCAATCGCTTTTGGTTGTTTGACTTTAAGATTATTAATTGCTTCTGCCAAAATTTTATTTGGTATGGGTATGCGACCAACTGCTTGTAAATCTTGCTCGCTAATTGTCACCACAACTACTCTTGGTTCGATAGTATCTGTTAGTCGCCAGATAAAAAAGCGATCTAGTAAATTCCATTCCCAAGCTTGTAAAATACCCGTAAAACGTAGAGTTAAAATTATTGCAGTTATGATCAGAACTATTTTGCTTAAACAATATTTGCCAAGAAAACTTTTCTTTGCTTTAAAGCTGGCTTTTTTTATACTTTCTGCCAATAGTTCGCTAGCAGCTTTTGTGGCTGCTAAATTATCGGCTAGCTCTTGTTTTGCTAGTTCCTGGCTGGCAACTAAAAATTGATAATCACAATTGGTTAGGCTTTTTCCTAAAGACCAAGTTAAAGCCGACTGTAATTTTTTTCCTGTTAATAAATAGCTACTATCTTTGGTAGCTAACCAGTTAGTAAATGTCTGACTGTAGGGACGTAATTTCCTTAATTCAATTTCAATCCAAGCTAAATTAAAAATACTAGAATAAATCGGATTATTAACTTTTAATTTACCCGCTTCTACTATAGCCAAACCTGACAAACGCAACTCAATTTGTTCGATACTATTGTCGATCGCTACTGACCGCTGTTGTAGAATATCTTGATACAGTCCCAATAACCTAATAGTTATGGCACTATCGCGATAACAAAGGCGATCGCGAATAGTCTTTAGATGTTCTGGTTCGTCTTGGGTTTCCCAGTCATAAATAATATATCGTTCGACAATATCTGCTATTTGTTCCCGTGGTTTTGCTAAAGATAGTTTCTTGAACTTTTCTAAAGTTAACTGACATAATTTTTGGGTCAAAAATGGTTGTCCGTTTGTCCAGTCTAAAATTTCTGCTAGTATCGCTTCAGGGCGATCGCTTATGATTGACCAACCCTCGATCAAACTGGTTGCTTCCCCTAAACTAAAACCCGACAAACAGATTTTTCTGCCTAGTTCAAAAGTAGAATTGTTTTTATCTCTAATCAAATTTTGAGGCGAAGCTACTCCCAATAAAGTAAAAGTTAGACATTTAAAAGCAGAATTAATTTGACGTTTTTGATAACAGCTATAAATAAAAACTAAAAAATCATCGAGAGAAAAGTTTTGGCTAAGAACGCGATCGATTTCATCAATAAAAATTACTATTTTACTAGAAACTTCTACCAACAATACCGACTCAATAAACCAAGCTAATCTTTGTACAGGAGTTAATAAATCTCTATACTCTCGCCACCAAGTACGCCAATCAAATTCAAGATTACAGCGATCGACAATGGCTAGAATAATCCCTGCATACCATTTCTCGGCGGTTACATCTTGAGTACCCATACCAGTAAGGTCAATAAAAATACAAACAGTCCCTTCTGCCTGTAGTTTTGCCATTGTTCGCACTCGCAGACTAGATTTGCCCATCTGACGAGAATTTAAAACATAACAAAATTCACCCTGTTTTAAGGCTGTTTCCAACTCGCGATCGGCTTCTCTTTCGACATAGCAAGGAGAATCTGCTGCCAAACTTCCCCCAACCTGATAAGAGCATAAAGTACGATTAATATTCATCAATAATTATTTACTACTCAAATTATTAAAGTAATCGCGATATAGTTTGCAACGAGGAGAAACCAAATTACGATGATGTTTGATCAAACCAAGACTGTGTAATTTGTAAAGCTGCTTGCGATCTATAGCGACTGCTTCATCAGATTGCACCACCTGAGTAAATGTCTGACTCAGTCCAGGCGATCTGTGCATAATGTTTGCCAAACGACGTAGCAGATTACTATAAATTCCTGTTTCTGAAGTAGCTTCGACCAAAAATTCGTCCAAGTCAATATTTTGAGTACTGATATGATACATTGCTAGCCTAACTAAATAAGGGTGTCCCCCCACTTCCTCCATTAACCTGTCGAGATCGGATTCGCTCCAATCTAACTGGTACAAATTAGCTAGAGTTATTACCTGTTGGCGATCTAACTCTTCTAACAAAATTGGTACTCCTGCATTGAAAGGAGACTGATTTATGTCGAGAGGAACATAAATTTCGGTTGAATGTGCCAAAACTAACTTTAGTCTCGACCAACAATGGTAGGTTTTTCCTTTTTCATGCCAGCTACGCAAAAGTCCCAGAAAATCTTCCACCGTTTCTTGATAGGGAAACAGGCGATCTACATTATCGAAAGCCAAAATAATATCGCTGTCTACCTCTGCCAAAATGTATTGATTAAAGTAGAAAGTGCAGTTGTCGTTACTACCCAAAATATCAGTATCCCAGTAACTATCGACTTTGTTAGCTAGTTTCAATTGATGAGAAACCATGACGCACAGCCAACGCATTAATTTATCTAGGTTTTCTAAAATATTATGTTCGACACCATCAAAATCTAAATAGACGGTCTTTTGTCCTTGAAAAATGCCTTGTTCCAAAATACGATTGACTAAAGAAGTCTTACCTATCCATTTTGCCCCTTTGATCCGAATCAAAGAACCAGGTCTAGCAATGGTTTCATAGCAAATCGATTCAATCGGCGTGCGCTCCAAATAAAAGAGAGAATTTAACGCCACCGATCCTTCAGGAAACTCTAAGTTTTTGGTAGATGTCAATTGGGTTCGTTGCGATCGATATTCAGTTAAAATAGCCTCAGAGCGATCTTTCCATTCCCTTCGTAGGGCTGCTTTAAAATTTCTTTTAGATACTCTTTCTTTCAAAGCTGTAGAAAGATTGAACCAAAGTTTGCCGCCAACATCCTTGCTCAAATAATTGGCAGTATAGTCCTTCGCCTCAGCAATTTGCTCGTAGGTGCGATTTTCCCAAGCACCGCGCAAAATAATAATCTCTACATCGCTAAGATGTTTGCCAGTATGTTGAAAAATTATGTTGTCTGCTGTTTGTCTGGCTACCTTCCAAGTAAAATCCAAATCTAGGGTCATCGTGTACATCCTTAAAATCACCCGCTTATCGATTGCTATTTAATAGTAAAAGTTTGGATAACTAAATACATCTGAAAAATGTCTGTGATTGTATTCAAACTAAATGAGTAAGGATTTTTAATACTTTCGTGACTTATTGGGTATAGTTCTCTATGACTAAAGTAAGATGCCGTTTTAATATAAAGATCAATTTGTGCAAATAAAAAATAGTGACGAAAAATGTTCGATATTCATCAACAAGAGAAGATCGAAGACTGAGCAAAAGAAACACCAAAAAATTGAATAGAACAAAACGCGGTAACTGATTGCACATTGCACAGTTACCGCGCTTATAGTTTAATTACTGGCTACACCTTGCTACTAACTAGTTAATATCTCAGCGGATAAACGTTTAAAGGTAAGACTCTCTCCTTCTACATCGACAAAGATAGAATCGCCTCCTTGATATTCCCCCCGCAAAATTGATTTTGCGATCGCAGTTTCTAAATACCTGGAGATAGCCCGTTTCAATGGTCTTGCACCATATACAGGATCAAAACCAAGGTCGGCTAGATAATCCAAGCCACTTTCTGAGATTTTCAAGGATAGTTTTTGGTCTTCTAAACGTTTTTCTAAACTCTTAACCTGTAGCTGAACAATATTGCGTAGCTGTACTTTGGTTAGGGCATGGAAGATAATAATGTCATCAATACGGTTGAGAAATTCAGGACGAAAATTATCTCGCATTGCTATCATGACACGCGATCGCATTTCTTCGTATTGGGTATCATCTCCTGCTACGTCAAGAATATACTGCGAACCAATATTACTAGTCATGATAATAATAGTATTAGTGAAGTCTACGGTACGCCCTTGAGAATCGGTAAGTCTACCATCGTCTAGAATTTGCAGCATTAAATTAAAGACATCAGGGTGGGCTTTTTCGATTTCGTCAAAGAGAATTACCGAATAGGGACGACGGCTTATCGCTTCAGGTAACTGTCCACCTTCTGCATAACCGACATACCCTGGAGGCGCACCAACTAGACGGGAGATAGAATGTTTCTCCATATATTCGGACATGTCGATCCTTACCAAAGCTTCTTCGGTGTCAAATAGGCCTTGGGATAGTGCTTTGGCTAGTTCAGTTTTACCCACACCAGTAGGACCAAGGAAAATAAAGCTAGCAGTAGGACGCTGGGGATCTGCAAGCCCTGCACGTGAACGCTGGATTGCATCGGCTACAGCAGTTACAGCTTCTTCTTGTCCTATTACTCGCTCGTGCAATTCTGACTCTAGGTTAAGTAACTTCGATTTTTCCGATTCAATTAGCTTTTTAAGCGGAATACCAGTCCATTTTGCAATAATTTCTGCAATATCAGACTCTAATACTTCTTCTCTTAGTAAAGACTTGCCAGAGGTTAGTCTTTCCGCTAACTTTTGCTCGATCTCAACAACTTTCTCTTGTAGCTTTGTTAATTTTCCATAGCGTAATTCCGCAGCACGATTAAGATCGTAGTCTCTTTCTGATTGTTCAATTTCTAGATTGACTGAGTTTATTTGGTCTTTTAAATCGCGAATTTGGTCAATTACTTCTTTTTCCGATTGCCACTGAGCATTTATTTCCAATTGCTCTTCTTTGAGATCTGCTAGTTCTTTTTCTAGCTTTTCTAATCTCTCTTTGGAGATAGGATTATCTTCTTTTTCTAAAGACAGTCTTTCCATTTCTAACTGAAGAATCTTGCGGTCTATTTCATCCAGCTCTTCAGGCTTAGAAGTAATTTCCATTTTGAGCTTAGCAGCCGACTCATCTACCAAATCAATCGCCTTATCGGGCAAAAAGCGATCGCTTATATAACGGTTAGACAGGGTTGCAGCCGCTACCAAAGCAGTATCGGTAATACTTACCCCATGATGACCTTCATAACGCTCTTTGAGTCCCCGTAGGATAGATATGGTATCTACTACATTAGGTTCGTCTACTAATACTGATTGGAAACGTCTTTCTAAGGCGGCATCCTTCTCAATATATTTGCGATACTCATCTAGAGTAGTTGCACCAATACAGCGCAATTCTCCCCTGGCTAACATGGGCTTGAGTAAATTACCCGCATCCATCGATCCTTGGGCTGCACCCGCACCGACAACGGTATGAATCTCATCGATAAACAAGATTACATTACCTTCAGATTCAGTGACCTCTTTTAATACAGCTTTAAGACGTTCTTCAAATTCACCCCGCAGTTTTGCCCCTGCAATCAACGCACCCATATCTAAGGCTACCACAGTGCGATCGCGCAGAGATTCTGGGACATCTCGATTGATAATGCGCTGTGCTAATCCTTCAACAATGGCAGTTTTACCTACACCTGGTTCGCCAATCAATACAGGATTGTTTTTGGTACGACGAGACAAGATTTGAATTGTGCGACGAATTTCTTCATCACGACCAATTACGGGGTCTAGTTTACCTTCTCTGGCTAATTTGGTTAACTCTCGTCCATACTTTTCTAAAGCATCGAATTTTCCTTCAGGGTTTTGGTCGGTAACTTTTTGTTTGCCGCGCACCTGGGTAATAATTTCTTTGAGTCTGTTTTCGCTTAAGCCCATCTCCTGTAGTAGCTTGCGCCCAAAGCGATCGTCTTTAACAAAGCCTAAGACTAAATGCTCTACTGAGATATAGTCATCATCAAATTCAGTGCGATATTTCTCTGAACGATCCAAAAGAGAGTCCAAACTACGCCCCAAAAAGACACTACCGTTGGAATTGCTTACCTTTGGCTGACTCTCAATAAAGCTGTTGCCCTTGTCTCTTAGTCTCTGTATGCTAACGTCTGCCTTGCTAAAGATACTGTTGGCTAATC
>CAKZYI010000506.1 GCA_937884735.1 uncultured Pleurocapsa sp. | reverse complement strand
TCCAGCGAATCAGAAGATTTCATTTTTAACTATATCGAAAACGGCAGCCTTACCACTGACAGCTTTTTGGATAATACAACAATACAAAATATCGATCGAGTTACAATCTAGTCGGGTTCGGGAAATGACCTAATTAATGTTTCGGCAACTAATAATATTTTTGATGACCTCAAGGCTGGTGAAGGGAATGATACTGTTATTGGTGGTTCGGGAAGAGATGATATTTTCGGCGGCACAGGTAATGATTTCCTTGTTGGTGGAGAAGGAGGCGATCGCATCAATGGTGGAGAAGGAAATGATATTGCTGTTTTCTCTGGATTAAGATCGGATTATCAAATTACTGTGGAAGAAGATTCCACTACAGTAGCCAATTCATCTGCTAGCGACACCTTAACCAGTATTGAAACGATTAGATTTGATGATGGTGACTTCAATCTTGCCAATGGCGAATTTACCGCCGTAGGTAATACTGATGATGATGAAGAAGATGGAGTTCCTGTATATAGATTTTCAAGAACGGATACTCAAACCCAGTTTTACAGTACTACTGACGCTGAAAGAGAATCTTGATAATTTTGTGTTTGAAGGTACTCCTTACTATGGCTATGACACTCAAATCGAGGGAACAATTCCTTTATATCGCTTTTATAATGCAGGTTTAGATGCTCACTTCTATACACCCTCTGCTGAAGAAAGAGATTTCTTGATCGAATCTCCCGATTATCAATCCGAAGGCGGTGATGACGGTATTGCTTTTTATGTAGAGCCAGCAGATATGTAATTTTTGAAGCAAGTTAATTCTAGAACTACATTTCTCTTGAGCAATTGTTGATTAATATTTTTTATGATATTTGTTAACGTTGCTCAAAATTTTAGATGGCTAAGAAATATTTATACGCTTTATTGATTTGTTTATCCTTGATAATCGCTACAGTGCCAAAAATTGCTCATTCCGATTCTAATATCTGTAAATATAATCCAGCCGCCTACCAAGAATTGAAAATGGCAAATTTATCCCAAGAATTAAGCAAAACGGGATTAATCGGCAGAATTCACGGTGCAGCAGCAGAATCACAAATGTTTGTCATGTCTGTGCGAGAACCTAATAATTTTTTTAGTCATCAAGAGTTTTCTTTGATTCCTCAAGACTCTAATGCGATCGATGTTCTCAAAAAAACCAACCGCCACGATTTAGTCTGTGTTCGGGGAAATTTAATCAATAATCCTAGTCCTCAGGCTCATATTATGGCAAACTCAATTGAAATTTTAGAACCTTGGCAACAGCCAGAAGGATTTGCACCCTACGAAAGAGAAGTAGATTTGCCGATTGAAATAAAAGAGCAAACAAGTTTTGTTGGTGAAGTACATGCTATTGGAGAGGGTGGCAAAATTTTGGTTATGGGATATCAAGATATAGTAATTCCTGTTTTTGTCCCTGCTACAGAATATACTCAAGACTTGTATAGAGGAGACATTGTTAAGTTAACCTATCAAATACAGCAAAAACCCAACCGACCAGTTCACCTACAGCTAGATACCACAGTAGAAAAGCCTGTGGAAGTTTTAGACGCGATCGCATTTTGGAACGGTCAACCCAAAACTCTTACAGGAAAACTGGTCAAATTTCCTCAAAGTCCTCAGCTGAAGTTTGATGTTTATGCCATGGAAGTTGATACTCAAAACATCATACGCTACTTTACCTTGATTAATTTTGACAATATGACGGAATTTAACAGAATTCGTCAAAAGCTAGCTAAGATTTGGGATGAAAATTCGGAAACCGCTATATCTGGCAGAAACAAGCTTATTAATCCTGAAGTAACTATTGAAGCCCAAGGAATAGCTAACATAATTTCAACAGAGCAAGCTAATCCTCAAATACTATTAAATAGTGCAAATGATGTTTATGCGCTAAATTAGAATTGCTAATTCTAGGTCAGACATAAGCAATTTTCATATGTTTAGTTTATTAGTCTGGCTCAAAAATAAAGACAAGTGCTTTTTTCTCAAGATACTAAAGACCGTAGTACTTATCCTCGACAAGTTTGCTAAAAGTAAAGTACCCTAATGTGAATAAAATAATGGTTGTTTAGCAGATTCTTGGTAAGAAGTTTTCATATATGAAACGGATTTTTATAACTGGCGCAAGTGGTTGTATTGGTCACTACATGACTGAAGCACTAATTCAAAATACCGACCATGAACTATATTTGCTAGTAAGAAATCCTGATAAGCTTCAGTTTGATTACAATGCACGACCAGGAATTTATGTTTTGCAGGGAGATATGTCTCGTATTGAAGAATACAGTGACTTATTACTAAAAGATATTAATATAGCAATCTTGGCAGCTACGGCTTGGGGCGGGCAGGGAGAAACCTATGATATTAATGTAGTTAAAACCCTCGGTTTAATTAATTTACTCAATCCAAAGATTTGCGAACGAGTAATTTATTTTTCTACTGCAAGTATCCTAGATCAAAACAACAAATTGCTTTTACCTGCTAGTCAGTTTGGTCACGACTATATTCGCACAAAATATCAATGTTTTTCCCAACTGGCTAAAACTGCGATCGCAAATAAAATTATTGCCGTATTTCCCACTTTGGTTTTTGGTGGTGATAAAGATAAACCATACTCTCATCTGAGTTCTGGGATAACCGATGTCACTCAATGGATTGGTCTGATTCGTTGGTTTAGCGTTGATGGTAGTTTTCACTTTATTCATGCCCAAGACATTGCTGGAGTCATTAGCTATTTAGTCGAAAATCCAGACTATGTGCCACCTCAAGAAGATGATGGTGAAATAAATTGCTTGGTACTGGGTAAGCCTGCTATTTCTGTCGATATAGCGATCGCCGATATTAGCAGGTACTTTAATAAAGGCGTGTATGTACGTTTTCCTTTGTATATATGGCTAGCTAATATATTTATCAAAATCTTCCGCATTCAAATGGATTCATGGAGTCGCTTTTCTCTCGACTATCGTCATTTTACATATACTAATCCTGTTACTCCTGCCAGCTTCGGCTTAAAGAATTACTGTTCTACCATACAAGAATTAATGGAAGTTTCAGGGGTATAATCAGCCTCAATTATAAACACCGTTTACAAAACTTATAAAAGGCAAGATTTATATATTTCAAACTGTTTGGGTGTTGTTCTTCAAAATCTCACAGCCAAATTGTGATAATATTTTTACTATTAACTTGAGTATTCCCTTGCATCTGTCTATCACGGAGACACCTTCGGATATCAGTGACACGGAGTCTCTCGCCTATTTAAGAAAACTTGTTGGAAGGTATAAAAATATATGGAAGCTGCGATGATATTGGCTGATTTGCCAGAAGCTTATGCTATGTTCAGACCTTTGGTAGACGTTCTACCTATCATTCCCGTGTTTTTTCTTGCTTTAGCTTTTGTTTGGCAAGCGGCAGTGGGATTTAAGTAAATTTATAACTAACGTTTTAAGTCATTAAGCATCCAATAAACTTTGGGTGCTTTTTGCTTTGATTAAGGTGCTTTTACCCGCACCGTTTGCCCCAAAAAACCTGTAACCTGTCCTGGCTGTAAAATAAATGAAACGCTTTCTACTGCCCAGGTATGACGATAATTTACGCTGAGATTACAAACTTCTGACATCTACGAATAATTGTGAGACTCACTATCATTCTACATTATAATAATTTGAATTATTTTCTCAGGGATACTCAATGAAATATGCTGAATAAGCTCGAAAAGAAAAATATATTGGGTTTTGCTGCTATGAGCTGTATCGCATGGTTGATTGGCAATGGTGTCAAAAGCAGCGATAACATTGCTCAAGCCAATGACAAACCGCAGATAGTAGCAAAACCCAATATTTTGTGCGACCTGATCGACACCGTAGCAGAAGATACGGTCGATCTAACTTGTTTGATAGATCCCAATCGAGATCCTCATACATATAGCCCTACTCCTTCCCAACGCCAAGCGATGGAAAAAGCAGAGCTAATTCTTTATGGTGGCTATCAGTTAGAACCCCAAATTATCCAGTTAATTGAAGCCACTGAGACTTCTGCACCTAAACTCCCAGTATACGAACAGGGCGTTGCTGAACCTATATTGAGGGAACATAAAAAACATGAAGACCATGAAGGACATGAAGAAGCAGTAGAATCTACGAAAAAAGAACTAAAACCAGATCCTCATGTTTGGCATAATATTGAAAATGCAGTAGCCACAGTAGAACTAATTCAACCAATATTACTACAGCTAAATCCTCAACAAGCAGCAAAATATTTACAAAACAGCAATGTTTTAATCGATAGACTATGGCAAGTTGATGCTTGGATAGATGAGCAAATTGCTACTATTCCCGAAGGAAAAAAAGTATTAGTGACTACTCACGATTCACTACATTACTATGTTCAAGCTTATGGCTTAGAAGACTATCAAACTTTACAGGGAATAAGCTCAGAATCCTCTCCTACTGCTTCTCAACTAAAAGACTTAGCAGCAGAAATTAAACGGACAGGAGTATCGACCATATTTGTAGAGGCAACAACAAATAGCGATCGCGTTATGAGCAATGTTGCTCGCACTGCGGAGGTTGAGTTGTCATCGGAAAAACTAATTACGGATGGTTTGGGAGAAGCAGATAACTACATTGAAATGATCTCCCACAACACTTGTGCCATTGTTAATGGCTTACAAGGAAAGTGTCAGGCTTTTAAAGACAAGTAAAATTTCCTCTCAGCAAAATTTATATAAGTTTTATTTATACTTTCGTTGCAACTTATTATTATTGGTCAATCAATTGTTTAATTGAACCTTCTTTTGTTATATTGATAAAGTTGGAAAAAACAACGAGGCAGGATAGCTCAGGTGGTAGAGCAATGGATTGAAAATCCATGTGTCCGCAGTTCAAGTCTGCGTCCCGCCATACGTTAATTATTATATACACATTAGGCTTTCAAAGTGTACGATAGCAGCCGATTTAGGTGGAACAGACTTAATATTTTTATTGCGATAGCCTTTAAAAGTTACATCGCATAATCCTTCTACACTGTCAAAGCTACATTCCAAGACTTTTTTATAATTCTCAACTGAATGGTTATCTACAATATTCAAATTTCCTGTTAAATTATTGCGAAAGAAAGCAATCAAATAAGCATAGGATAAATGCTCATAACCTTGGATTGTCAAAGGGGTACAAGTAACTTTATCGTAGACATTCTGAACTCTAATGGTTCTAGTTTCAGGATCTTGTTGTGCTGATTGCTGTTGATAAAAATCAACAAATGCTTTGTTCCCAACTTGGGGAGACGCAAAATTATAATTGATTACTTTAATTTCAGGTCTTGATAATGCTAAGTCGAGAGCAAACATAGTGCATAAAGTACAGCCCAAACTATGTCCAGTAACATATAGTTTATCGATAGGTTTTGTCGAAGCTAGATATCGGTCTATTAATTCAAATAGTTGATGCTGCATAGAAGGAATATGGTGATCGATATCTGTATAAATGTGACCAAATCCCGACTCCACTTTGACTTCTGGCGGGACTACAACATCCTTTTTATAGGCTTTAAATGAGGTATGATTACAGCCAAAATCATCGCAGAGATCCTCAAAACAATCTGTTCCTCTAAAAGCAAAGATATAGGTGTAGGGAGCTTGGTACGATCTAAACACAATTCCATAGCATTCCACTTGTTTGTGGTGATTGAAAATGGCATCTATCCCTATCCAAAAATCAATAAGTTCGTAACCTGTTGGGGGAGTTATATTTTCTCGATTACAATTATCAGGATTGTCTTTATCAAAAGCGTTATAAGCTTGAATACTGGCATCGATTAACAGCAAAATTTTTTCGCGATCGATTTCAGCACTGGTTAAATATTTAATCTCACGATTCATACTCATATTTTTTAAAATTAGTAGTAGACAATAAATTGATGATTATTTTGACTGCTTAAAAAAAGAATCTAGTCAAAAGTTTGGAAATAACTACCATGCAAGCTTCTGAATATATTTAAGGGCTTCCATGGCAGCTCAAAGCTTTTGACTAAATTAATTACTCCTAAAGCGTTTTGAGGAATTCTAAAAGTTCCGACTTTTCCTTGTCTTCTAGGTCAACTCCATATTCATGACCTTGGTTAGAGTTGCCTTTCAAAGTAGTATCAAACTTAAACTGAGAAACATCGCTGTCTAAGGGAGTAGAAACATATCCCACTTTTTCAGGGTCAAATTCTCGGCTACCCAAATAAAACTCAGACGATCTTTGGGATTGAGGAAGCAATAGTTCGTACAGATTGGGAATGGAACCATTGTGTAAATAGGGAGGAGTCGCCCAAATACCATTGAGAGGACGAGCTTTATAGACATCAGCCTTAGCCCCTTTTTTGGCATTGGGAATAGAAGAGATTTGCACCGTCGCTGCTAAGTCTTTGAGGTACTGGGGAAGAGTTTCTTTTACCCTGCTGGTTGCTTTAAGAGATTCGGCTAAAGTTCCCTCAAACTCAATACTCGCTGCTACTGTACTTTTAAGAGGATGTTCGATTAAAGCACCGAGTACCGCATTAAATAAGGGATTAGTACCATCAGTTTGACCAGGAATTTTTGCTAGCTTGGGAATCAAACCTAAACGTCCTTGATATAAACCTGCATCCCGCAATAACGCAGCATTATCTAATTCTGTTGAGTCTGTTTTCACCGCACTTATGGGTGTCAAGACAGCTTTATAAGGAATTCCTTCCTCTTTTCTAGAAATGAGTTGGTGACAACTAGCGCAATTATTTTTGTATAGTACTTTGCCTTTATCAGCTAAATTGCGATTGATCGCTGGTAAATATTGTTCGGGCCATTGTGGAGAATGTAATTGAGATACCCATCTTTCAATTTTGCCTAAATTAATAATATTGATAGACGATTTGTAGGGAGGAAAAGGAAGTAGCTTTTGTTCTAGCTTGCGTAGTGGTTTGCTTGGCGAAATATCAATTGTGCCAAATGTACCTAAAACTTCTCCAGCATTACGAATCAAAGTTCCCATGCTCAACAGACCATTAGGTGCAAAACCATGCCATTGAACTACATCTGATTCATTAGTTCCCCAGATAAAAGGGTAGCTTACAGGAGCATTAGAAGGCAGTGCTTTATCTTTGGGCAAGCCATTAAAAGTAACCATAACCTGATTGAAAATCGATCCAATGGCATCAACTCGACCAAAACCATAATCTGGCTGATGGGGATATTCGTAATTAATTTCGTTATAGTCAGCTAGTTGATTGGCGCGAGAAAATAATTCCGTGCGAAGTGCATTGACACCTTTCATGTCTGCTTGGGAGCCTAAAACCTGTTGATAAAAACGTTTGAATTTCTCATCGTTTTCATAAGTTGCCTTCATTGCACTAACTAAGCTGTATTGGAGGCTTTGAATATCTCCCAAAGTCGAACCGCCATCGATTCTTAGGTCTATTCCCATATAACAAAATTGACCAGTAAGACAAAGCGAACAGTTAAAACCAAGCCATTCCTTGCCTTTTCTATCTACTCCTTTGGCAAAGCCTATAGGTAATCCATCAGGGTTTAATTTGGTCGGCTCGCTGGGTAAATAACGGAGATCGCTAATATGTTTATCGGAACGAAATAATTCCTGACTTGAATCTTGTTCTAAAGCCAGAAACCAGGAATAAGGCATCAATTGTGACCCTTGATCGACAAAATAAAATTTGTCCTGAGTATTTTTATTCCAGCCAACTTCTAGATTGACTACAGAATTTTCTATAGCTAATGCTGGTGTAGGAAAACTGATAATGCTACATAACAACAGTATGAAAATTGCTATCAAAATTTTTTTTCTAGACATTAAGGCTGTTCTCCTTGAAAAGTAGACTTAGATTGATCGCGATTGATTTTTAACTGAAGATTGTTGGGTTTTAATATCGCGCTCTAACGGCGATATTTCCTGCTTTACGAGCGTTTTTAGCGAAAATTTTCAATTAACAAAGTAAATTATTTCAGCTCGTCTGAATTATATTTGCGCCGATTTTGATCGTCAATTGGATTACATCTAAGTGTTCTATATTGCCTATTAACTGGGTAAATTAATAAAACAGTAACTCTTATTTTTTAGGTTGTTAAACGGAATAAGGATAGCAATTTCTTCCGCTAAAACAACTGCAAACACATAAAATTATGACTAGAGAAATATTATTACCACAACAAAATTCAGAACGAGAAAATCTGAAGACAGAAAAATATTTTGCTAGAATGCGGAGCCTATATCAATACGATCTTAACGAGCCTTACTTTAGCTTTAATGGAAATATAGCCTGTTTGTCTACACAGGGATTTAAGAAGTGGCTTATAACTATGCCTACTTTAAAGTTAACTATTCTCACAGTATATAAACTAGTGATGATGATAATTGCGGGTATTTATGCCTGGGTAAAATCTTTATTTAAAGGTTATCCTTTCGAGGATTTTAAAGATTATTATTTCTTTTTCTTTAAGCGGGCTAATAGTCAATATTTGAATAATTTTAGTGATGATACTTATTTTGGATTACAAAGAGTTTCAGGCTCTAATCCCACCTGGGTTAAAGGTTTAAGAAAAGAAGATAATATCTTGGAAACTTTTGAAGTTAATGATATTGTTAGCAACTTAACTAATCAAACCTATCAAGAAGCTTTAGATTCAAAACGGCTTTATCTTGCTGACTATTCTCTCTTAGAAGATATAGTAGATAATCTAAAGAAATTACCAAGCGATCGCCAACAATATGCGACAAATCCAATGGCTCTGTTTTATCGTCAAGACAATGGATTATTAAAGCCTTTAGCCATTAAACTTTACGCAACAAAAGCCACTAGTAAAACAAATCCTATTTATACTCCTAACAATGGAAAACATTGGCAGATGGCAAAAATGTTTGTCCAAAATGCCGATTTGATCGTTCAAAATGGTTGGACTCATAGCGTTCGCACTCATTACTTAATTGGTTCTTTGGTGCTAGCAACTCATCGTAACTTGTCTTCCAAGCACCCATTATTTAGACTACTAAAGCCCCACTGGCAAGATACCTTAGCAGTTAATACCCTAGTCAGATATTATCGACCTACTC